>JALHNI010000002.1 GCA_022843605.1 Bryobacter sp. | reverse complement strand
CGTGACGATGGAGATCGAACTGATCACGCCGGTCGCGATGGATAAGGGGCTCCGCTTCGCTATTCGCGAAGGCGGCCGCACTGTCGGCGCCGGTACCGTGTCGGAGATTGTTAGCTAGTAAGCCGATGGGCCGGGAATCCCAGATTCCCGGCCTTTCGTTTGAGAGAAGCCATGAATAAAGAACGCATTCGGATTCGCTTGAAGGCATACGACTACCGGGTCCTCGACCAGTCGACGGGCGAGATTGTCGATACGGCCAAGCGCACGGGCGCCACCATTGCGGGTCCGATTCCGCTGCCGACGATCCGGAACCGCTACACGGTCAACCGGTCTCCGCACACGGATAAGAAGTCGCGGGAACAGTTTGAAATCCGCACCCACAAGCGCCTGCTCGATATCCTCGAGCCGACGCAGGAAACGGTGGACGCGCTGATGAAGCTCGATCTGCCGGCTGGCGTGGATGTAGAAATTAAGGCCTTCGGCAAAAAGTAGCCAGGGCAACCGGGGCCAACCGCGTGCCGCGCAGCCCGCTGGATTGCGGCCTCGCCGGAAGCAAGTCCGGGTTTGGGATTTTGAAGTAGAGAAGCTGAGGAAATATGAGCCCAGGGATCATTGGGAAAAAAATCGGCATGACGCAAGTCTTCACCGCGGAAGGACTCGTCGTCCCCGTCACGCTCGTGAAGGCTGGCCCATGTGTGGTCACCCAGCGTAAGACGCCGACCACCGATGGCTACAGTGCGATTCAGTTGGGTCTGGTGGAGTTCGTCAAGAAGAACAAGACCAACAAGCCCACCACGGGTCATCTGAAGAAGTCGAGCGCCGAAGGCGTGAAGTATATGCGCGAGTTCCGGTTGCGTCCGGGCGACGCCGATCTGAAGGTCGGCGACCGCGTCTTGGCTGGTGAGTTCAAGCCCACCGACAAGCTCGATGTCATCGGGATGCCGAAAGGTCGCGGCTTTGCCGGCGTCGTTAAGCGTCATCACTTCCGCGGCGGCGATGCCACTCATGGCAGCATGTTCCATCGCGCGCCGGGTTCCATCGGTGCCTCCAGTTTCCCGTCGCGCGTCTTTCCGGGGACCCGCATGGGTGGCCGTATGGGCTCCGACCGGGTGACTGTCAAGAACCTTGAGATTGTTGAAGTGGATACGGAAGACAATATTTTGCTCGTGAAGGGAGCGGTGCCTGGTCCGAACGGCAGCTACATTCTGTTGCGCCGCTCGGCGAGGTAGGAGAACCACTCATGCCTAAAGTAGACGTCATTAATCTCCAAAATCAAAAGGTCGGCGAACTCGAACTCGCGGACGCCGTCTTTGGCGCCGCGGTCAATCAGAACCTGATCTATGAGTCGGTTCGCAACTACATGGCGGGCATTCGCGGCGGCAACGCGGCGACCAAGACGCGGCATGAAGTCGCTGGCTCCGGCAAGAAACTGTGGAAGCAGAAAGGCACCGGCCGGGCGCGTAGCGGTTCGATCCGTTCACCTCTCTGGCGCCACGGCGGCACCACTCACGGTCCGCAGCCCCGCGACTACAGTTACCGCTTGCCTAAGAAGATGCTCCTCGGCGCGCTTCGCTCTGCTCTCTCGGCCAAATTGGCCAGTGGCGAATTGAAGATCGTTGATCAGTTCGCGATCACGGAGCCCAAGGCTAAGCTCGTCCGCACCGCACTCGACACGTTGACAGCGACGAAGACGGCTCTATTGGTCGATAACTCGGCGTCCCGCAACCTTGAACTCGGTTCCCGAAATCTGGTGGGCGTGAAGCTCGTCGCGAGCAAGGACCTGACGACCTACGACTTGCTCGGCCACAAGCATGTCTTCATCTCGAAGGCCGTCGCCGAAAAATTGTCGGAGGCCTTGAAGTAACCATGAATTTATACGAAGTCATCTCGCGCCCCATCATTACCGAGAAGGCCGTCACCAAGAAAGAAAACGAGCGCACGCTGGTTTTCGAAGTTGCTCCCGCTGCCACCAAGACGCAAATCAAGGAAGCAGTACAGAAGCTCTTCAATGTGAAGGTCGATGAAGTCCGCACCGCCACGTTCGACGGCAAGCTTCGGCGCCGTGGTCGCTTTGCGGGATATCGTCCGGCCTGGAAGAAAGCTTACGTGAGACTGAAGGCCGGGCAGAAAGTGCCCGAGTTCGCGGAGATCTAGAGCGATGGCGATTAAGACTTACAAACCTACTACACCGACGCGCCGATTCCAGTCGGTTGAAGCGCGCACGGACGTCACCCGGCAGACGCCGGAGAAGTCGCTCACTGCGGGCAAGGTCCGCTCGGGCGGTCGTAACAGCTACGGGCAAATCTCCTCACGTTTCCGTGGTGGTGGCGCCAAAAAGAGCTACCGCATCATCGACTTCAAGCGCGACAAAGACGGTGTGCCGGCCAAAGTGGCGACGATCGAGTACGATCCGAACCGCACGGCCCGCATCGCGCTGTTGCATTACACCGATGGTGAGAAACGCTATATTCTGGCTCCCGTCGGAATTGAAGTGGGTAGCATGCTCCTGTCTGGCCCCACGGCTGACATTTTGGTGGGCAATGCGCTTCCGATCAAAAACATCCCCGCTGGCACCACGATCCATGCGATTGAGCTCCGGCCTGGTAAAGGCGCGCAGATGGTGCGCACCGCGGGCGGTTCGGCGCAATTGATTTCACGCGAAACCGAATGGGCGCTGGTTAAACTGCCATCGGGTGAAGTGCGTAAGGTCAGTGTCGACTGCATGGCCACCATTGGCCAAGTCGGCAATACCGATCACGAGAACGTTTCGCTTGGTAAAGCCGGCCGCAAGCGTCATTTAGGCAAAAAACCGCACAATCGCGGTGTTTCGATGAACCCGGTCGACCACCCGCACGGTGGCGGCGAGGGCCGTACTTCGGGTGGTCGCCATCCGGTTACACCCTGGGGTCAACCCACACGTGGATTCAAGACGCGAAATAACAAGCGCACGGACAACATGATTGTTCAGCGCCGGCAGAAGAAGTAGGACGGGAGGAATCTTATGGGCCGTTCACTCAAAAAAGGACCTTTTACCGACACCCACGTGGTGGCCAAAGTCACCGCCATGGATGCGCGGAATGAGAAAAAGGTGATCAAGACCTGGTCGCGCCGGTCGACGATCACGCCGCAGTTCATCGGGCACACGCTCGCCGTCCACAACGGCAAGAAGTTCATTCCGGTTTACGTCACCGAAAACATGGTGGGGCATAAGTTGGGCGAGTTTTCGCCCACGCGGACCTTCAAGGGCCATGCCGCCAAGAGTAACGAAAAAGGCAAATAAAGGATCGCGAGATGGAAGCCAGAGCTGAAGCCAGATTCGTCCGGGTGTCCGCGCAAAAGGCGCGCCTCGTGGTCGATATGATCCGCGGGAAGCGTGCGGGCGATGCCCGTGTGATCCTGCGCACGGTGAATAAGCGCATCGCGCCGACGGTTGAGAAAGTTCTCAATTCGGCGATCGCGAACGCGGGAAACAAGAACGACAGCGTCGATGTCGACAAGCTGATGGTCTCGGAAGCCTATGTCAATGAGGGCCCGCGTCAGAAGCGTGTCCGTCCCGCTCCCATGGGCCGTGCTTACCGCTACCAGCGCCGCACGTCGCACATTGTGGTGACCGTCAAGGAGAAAGAGTAAGCGCATGGGTCAAAAAGTCCATCCTTTTGGCTTCCGGCTGGGTGTCACGAAGACCTGGCGGTCCCGCTGGTTTGCCAAGCACGACTACGCGAAGTTGCTGTTCGAGGACATCGAACTCAAGAAATCGCTCATGGAGCGGCTGAAGCAAGCGGGCGTTAGCTCGATCGAAGTCGATCGCCCCGGCAACAAGCTGCGGATCACGATCCGCACGTCCCGTCCGGGTATCATCATCGGTCGTAAAGGCGCCGAGATCGAGAAGCTCAAGGGCGAACTCGCGAAGAAGACCCAGCGTGAAGTCTTTATCGACATTCAGGAAGTGCACAAGCCGGAGCTTGATGCCCAGCTGGTCGCCGAGTCGATCGCCCTGCAGCTCGAAAAGCGCGTGGCCTTCCGCCGCGCGATGCGCAAAGCGGTTGATAGCGCTCAGCGCTTCGGCTGCAAAGGCATTAAAGTTCGCGTGTCCGGCCGTCTCAATGGCGCTGAAATCGCCCGCACTGAATGGTATCTCCATGGCCAATTGCCGCTGCACACGCTTCGTGCAGACATCGATTATGGCTTCGCCGAAGCCCACACCACCTACGGTGTGATCGGCGTGAAGACCTGGGTGTACAAGGGCGAAATTCTTGAGCATCCCGGCAAGCGC
Source organism: Bryobacter sp. (assembly GCA_022843605.1). Lineage (GTDB taxonomy): Bacteria > Acidobacteriota > Terriglobia > Bryobacterales > Bryobacteraceae > JALHNI01. Next base: position 114,722 of record JALHNI010000002.1, on the reverse strand, counting down.
AGCCTCCGCAATGACCCTGAGCCGCGTCCGCGCGCTCCGCGTCGTGACGGTCCGCCGCGGGATGGCGATCGTCGTGATGGTGGACGCCGGCCCGATGACCGCCGACCGCCTCAGGCTCGCGACGGTGGTGCTCCGCAGGCCAGCAATGAGTCGGGTGCGGTGCAGATTCCGCCCGTTCAGGTAGCCCCCCCGGTACAGCCGGCGCCGATTCCTCCAGTGGTAGCGCCCGAGGGTTCGGAGCCCCAGAGCTAGTCCACGGCCCGAATTTTTAAGGAAAGCAAAATCGCATGTTGCAGCCCAAACGAGTTAAGTACCGCAAAACACAACGCGGCCGTATGAAGGGGAAAGCCTGGCGCGGCTCCACGCTCTCCTTCGGCGATTTCGGCCTCAAGGCCATGGAGCCTTGCTGGATTACTGATCGCCAAATCGAAGCGGCTCGTATCGCGATGACCCGCCACATCAAGCGCGGCGGCAAAGTTTGGATTCGGCTCTTTCCAGATAAAAGTGTCACCTCCAAGCCCGCCGAAGTCCGCATGGGTGGCGGCAAGGGTGCTCCTGACCGCTGGGTAGCCGTGATCAAGCCGGGCAAAATTTTGTTCGAAATGGAAGGCGTCACCAAGGAATTGGCTCAGGAAGCGATGCGTCTGGCGGCGATGAAGCTGCCTTGTCCTGTGAAGTTCGTGACGCGCGAAGGATAAGAGTAAAACGATGACCGCCGAAAAAATCCGCGCCATGGATGTGGCCGAACTCGAAAACAAAGTGAAGGAATCTTCGGAACAGATGTTCCGGATCAAGTTCCAGATGGGCATGGGGCAAGCCGACGGCTTGAAAAAGCTGCGCGAGCTAAAGAAGGATCGCGCACGTTTGCTGACGATCATCGGCGAGAAGAAAAAGGGAGCCAAGTAAGCCATGGCGGACGAAAAGAAGGCCCCTGTAACTGTGGCCGGCGAGAAAAAGACCAACAAGCAGACCCAGACGGGTGAAGTGGTTTCCATCAAGATGGAAAAGACCATTTGCGTCCAGGTGACGCGCCGCGTGACCCACCCCTTCTATAAGCGCATCATCACGAAGCGCAAGAAGTTCTACGCCCATGACGAAACGAAGGACGCCAAGTTGGGCGACTTTGTCCGGATCATCGAGGCCCGGCCAATGTCGAAATTAAAGCGCTGGACGCTGGACGCCATCGTGCGCCGCGCCGTGCAAGTGAGCGAAATCAAGGCCTAGCCGGAATTCGCCGCGCGGAGGTCGCTACGGCGCCACGCAGAGAGATTTTGTAGGGAGATGCAGCCATGATTGGAATGAGAACAATGCTGGAGGTGGCCGATAATTCGGGCGCCAAAAAACTCCAGTGTATTCTGCCGCGCGGCGGCGGACTCGGCTTGCGAGCCGGGCTCGGCGACATCGTGACCGCTGCCGTGAAAGAAGCGGCGCCGGACTCGAACGTCAAGAAGGGCAAAGTTGTGCGTTGCGTCATTGTACGCATGAAGAAAGAGACTCGCCGCAAGGACGGCTCCTACATTCGCTTCGATTCGAACGCCGCGGTACTGGTGAATGAATTGGGTGAGCCGGTAGGCACGCGCGTTTTCGGACCCGTGGCTCGTGAGCTCCGCGACAAGCGCTACATGAAGATCGTTTCGCTGGCACCGGAGGTCATCTAACATGGGCGTCCAGAAGCTTTACGGCAAGAAGGCGCAGGGTGCGCCGGACAAGATCCGCATCAAGAAGAACGACACGGTGAAAGTGATCACCGGTAAGGATCGCGGCAAGCTGGGCCGCGTCCTGGAGGTCGACCATACGCGCGGCCGGCTCACGGTGGAGGGCGTCATGATCATGAAGCGCCACACGAAGCCCAATCCGCAACGTCAGATCAAGGGCGGCATCGCCGAGAGCGAAGGCACGATTCACGTCTCGAATGTGATGATCGTCACCGCCGATGGCACCCCGACCCGCGTGGGCATCAAAGAAGAAAAGATCGGCAACAAGATCAAGCGCACCCGCGTGGCTCGAAAGACCGGCGAAGTGCTGGACAAGAAAGGTTAAGCCATGGCTGCCGCCCAACCCCGACTCAAAACACAGTATCTCGAGAGCATCGTCCCGGCGCTGACCAAGGATTTTGGCTACACCAACCGCATGGCGGTGCCGAAAATCGACAAGATTTCCATCAACATCGGCCTCGGCGAAGCGACCCAGAATGCAAAGCTCATGGACGGCGCGGTGAACGAACTCGCCGCCATCACCGGCCAGAAGCCTGTGGTCACCAAGGCCACCAAGTCGATCGCTGCTTTTAAGCTGCGCGAAGGCATGCCCATCGGTTGCCGCGTCACCCTGAGGGGTGATCGCATGTACGAATTTCTTGACCGCCTGGTGAGTGTTGCGCTCCCTCGCGTCCGCGACTTCCGCGGCATCCCGAGCAAGAGCTTCGATGGCCGCGGTAACTATACGCTCGCCGTTAAGGACCAGTTGATCTTCCCCGAGATCGATTACAACAAGGTCGAAAAGACCAAGGGCATGAACATCTCGATCACGACGACGGCGAAGACCGATGCCGAGAGCCTGGCGCTCTTGAAGTATCTCGGCATGCCGTTCAATAAGTAGTAAGGCGAAGAGGAATCAGAAATGGCCACTACCGCAAAAGAAGCCAAAGACCGGAAATTCGCTGACGCGATTGCCCGCGCTCATGTTGCCGGCAAGAAAGCGAAGTTTGCCTGCCGGCTCCGTAATCGCTGCCAGCGATGCGGCCGCCCGCGTGGTTTTATTGGAAAGTTTAAGCTCTGCCGCATCTGTTTTCGGCAATTGGCGTTGCTCGGCGAGATCCCGGGTGTCGTGAAGTCGAGCTGGTAAGTAAGAAGGAATTTCGAGGAGACACAGATGGCTACATCGGATCCTATTGCCGATATGCTCACCCGGGTACGGAACGCCATTGGCGCCCGTCACGCGAAGGTGGACGTTCCGGCATCGAAGCTCAAGATGGAAATCGCCCGCATTCTTAAAGAAGAGGGCTACATCATGAACTTCAAGATGGCGGATGAAGGTGCGCGCAAAATGGTGCGTATCTACCTGAAGTACACGCCCGCCAACGAGCCGGTGATTTCGAAGCTTGTACGCTTGTCGAAGCCCGGTTGCCGCGTATACGTGAATTCGAAAGAGATCCCGCGTGTGCTCGGTGGTTTGGGGATCAACATCCTCACCACCCCTCATGGCGTCATGACGGGTGCCGCGGCCCGCAAGCAAGGCGTCGGCGGCGAGTTACTCTGCCAGGTCTATTAAGAGAAGAAAGAAGTTACGTCGTAGAACTGCTCCTTACCCAAGAAAGCACGGGATACACGGAAAGAACATATGTCGAGAATTGGAAAAAAGCCGATCCCCCTCCCCGCCGGAGTGAAGGTGGTCATTGCTCCGACCCCAACGGGCGGTGAGCTCAAGGTTGAGGGTCCGAAGGGCAAGTTGGTCGTCCCGATTCAGCCGGGGATCACCATCGAGAACAATAACAATGTGCTCGAAGTGAAGCGGGCCAGCGACAAGCACAGCGCCGCCCATGGACTCACCCGGGCCTTGGCTGCCAACGCCGTTACCGGCGTTAGCGCCGGATTCACGCGGGAGCTCGACATTGTCGGCATTGGTTACCGTGTTGATGTGAAGGGCCGTGTTGCGATCTTCTCGCTCGGATATTCGCACACCATTGAGTTCATGTTGCCGGACGGCGTCGACATCAAGGTCGACAAGCAGACTCATATCGTGCTCACCAGCCACGACCGCCAGGCGCTCGGGCAGGTGGCCGCAAACATGCGCCAACTGCGCAAGCCGGACCCGTACAAACAGAAGGGCGTTCGCTACACCGGCGAAGTGCTCCGCAAGAAGGTCGGAAAGGCCGCTGGCAAGTAGCCGGCCAGTAACATCGGGGTTACTTAGAGGACAACATGGTCAAAAAGATCAACAAAGACGAAATTCGCCGGCGAATTCACACCCGCATTCGCCGCCGGGTCGCCGGAACGGCCGAACGGCCGCGGTTGGCCGTATTCCGCAGCACCAAGCACATCTATGCGCAGGTGATCGACGACAAATTGGGCCGTACCATTTGCGCCGCCTCTTCGGCTGAGAAGTCGAAGGGTGGTAAGGATGGCGGTAACATCACGGGCGCGAAGCTGGTAGGCACGTTGCTTGCCGAGCGCGCCAAGGAAAAGGGCGTCAAGCTCGTGGTTTTCGACCGCGGCGGATTTCTCTATCATGGCCGGATCAAAGCGTTAGCCGATGCGGCGCGCGAAGCGGGACTCGAATTCTAGGGCGGGAGCAGGAAAAGCATGGCGTTTATTCCGAAAAAGAAAATCGACGTGGGCTCGCTCAGCCTGAAGGAGCAAGTCGTCTCCATCAACCGCGTCACCAAAGTCGTCAAGGGCGGCAAGAACATGAGCTTCTCGGCGCTGGTGGTTATCGGCGACGCCAACGCGAAAGTCGTGGGCTACGGAACCGGCAAGGCGAAGGAAGTTCCTTCGGCCATCAAAAAGGGCATTGAAGCCGCGAAGAAGAATCTTCGTCGCGTCAACACCCTCGAGCACACCATTCTGCATCCGGTGGTTGGTAAGTTCGGCACCGGACAGGTGCTGCTGAAGCCGGCCCGAACTGGTACTGGCGTCATTGCCGGTGGACCGGTGCGCGCGGTCATTGAGGCCGTGGGTATCCCGAACGTGCTCACCAAGTCGCTCGGTTCGCACAACCCCCATAATGTAGTGAAGGCAACGATCAACGCGCTCGAGCAGTTGCGGGACAAGGCTGAAGTGGCCGAAATCCGTGGCTTGACGCTGGACAAACTGCAGGCTTAAGAGAGAACTACCATGGCTGCCACCATCAAAATTCAGTACTATCGCAGCATGATCTGCACGCCGAAGGCACACAAGCGAATTGTCACCGCCCTCGGATTGAAGACGCTGCACCGGACGGTCGAAAAGCCCGACACGCCGGCTTTCCGGGGCATGGTCCTCAAGGTGCCGCACCTGTTGCGGATCGTCGAATAGCGCGGAGTACAAGACATGAATCTCAGTGATTTAAAGAAGCCCGAAGGTCAGGTAAAGAAGCAGCGCCGTGTTGGCCAGGGCATGGGCTCCGGCCGCGGTAAGTTTTCCGGTCGTGGCGCCAAGGGTCAGAAGTCGATTTCCGGCTACTCCCGGATGCGCGGCTTTGAAGGCGGCCAGATGCCCCTTCACCGCCGGATGCCGAAGCGCGGCTTCACCAACCCCTTCCGCGAAGAATACTCGATCATCAACCTGGCGGAACTCAACGAACTCGAAGGTGACTCCTTCGACTCCGCTATCCTGAAGAAAATGGGCGTCGTCAAGAAGTTGGGCAAGGGACTTAAGGTCCTCGGCACCGGCGATATCACCCGTAAGATCTCGGTCACGGTGGTTGCCATCTCCAAGACGGCCGAAGAGAAGATCAAAGCGCAGGGTGGCACGGTCACGCTGATCGAAGTGCGTCCCGCTGGACCCGCGACGGCAGCCGAAATCGCCGCGCGCCCGCCCAAGACCGCTAAGAAGGCGGATAATCGTCAAGCGGTTGTCAAAGCAGTGAAGCCCGTCAAGGCCAAGAAAAAAGTCAAAAAGTAAGCTCAGGCTTAGTAGGAAACGCATGGGAAAGTTTTTCGAAGCGGTAACGAATATCTTCCGGATTCCGGATCTACGGAACCGCGTTCTATTCACGCTCGCGATGCTCGCCATCTACCGGCTCGGTGCTCACATCCCTACCCCGGGAATTGACGCCAATCGGTTGGAACAGTTCTTCCAGCAAGCCCAGGGAACGCTCTTTGGCTTCATGGATCTGTTCTCTGGCGGAATGTTCCGGCGTTTGACGATCTTTGCTCTGGGCATCATGCCCTACATCACCTCGTCGATCATCCTCCAGTTGCTCACCGTTGTGGTGCCGACCCTCGAAAAGCTCTCCAAGGAAGGCGAATTGGGTCGGCGCAAAATCACCCAATGGACCCGTTACCTGACGGTCGCTCTGGCTCTGTTCCAGTCTGCCGCCATCGCCACCCTGCTTCAGTCGGCTGGTCAAGGGCAGATGGGTGGTGGCTTCGTCATCAATCCCGGCCTTGGCTTCACCCTGATGACGATCATCACGCTCACCACCGGTACGGCCTTCATCATGTGGCTGGGTGAACAGATCACCGAGCGCGGCATCGGCAACGGCATGTCGCTGATCATCTTCACCGGCATCGTCATCGGACTACCCACGGCGATGCGAGAAATTTACAACAATGTCGTCATTGGACAGTGGAGTGCTCTCCACGTACTCATCATCCTCGCGGTGATGATCGCCGTCATTGGCATGGTGGTGCTCGTCGAGCGGGGCGAACGCCGCATCCCCATCCAATACGCCAAGCGCGTTGTTGGCCGCCGCATGATGGGTGGACAGTCCACTTACATGCCCCTCAAGGTGAACGCCGGTGGAGTGATCCCGGTGATCTTCGCCCAATCCCTCCTGACCTTCCCGCAATCGGCGCTGCAGATCGATTGGGTTCGCAAGAACGCATTCTTCAGTGGTCTCCTCACCGCCATCGGTCAAACCCAGCCTCTTTACTTCATTCTTTACACGGCGCTCATCGTTTTCTTCTGCTTCTTCTACGTTTCGATCATCTTCAATCCGAACGAAGCGGCGGACAACATGCGCAAGCATGGCGGCTTTATCCCTGGCATTCGGCCGGGTCCGAACACGGCCGCCTTCATGAACCGAATTCTCACCCGAATCACGGTGGTCGGCGGCCTGTATCTCGCCGTCCTGTCGCTCTTGCCCGAAATCATGATCGCGGGAATCAAACTGCAGCGCCTTCCGCTGGTGGGCAACTTTATCGATTCCACCTTCCCGCGCTGGCTACTGGATGGGTTGGGAGTCAATTTTTACTTTGGTGGCACCTCACTGCTGATCGTGGTGGGTGTTGCAATGGATACTGTGAACCAAATTGAGGCGCAGCTCATCATGCGCCATTATGAAGGGTTCACCCCCCGGGCTGGCCGCATCCGTGGCCGCCGGAGCAGCGGCTAGTGCCAACCGTGGTCAATCCGCCGGTGGCGATCGATTTCTTGAGGCGACGGTAGAAAAAAGGACCGGGGCTTGGAAGATGTGCGACGGAGTTCCTCGGGGCGGAAGCCAGCCGAGGGTGCCGAAGAAGATGGTTTGGGTGTGGATACCGAGGCAAGCAGCTTCAGTTCCATTTATGCACCCGGTGCGTTTGCACTGATATTGTTCGGTCCGCCGGGATCGGGCAAGGGAACGCAAGCCAAACTCCTGGTCACGGAGTTGGGTTTCGCGCACATCTCCACGGGAGACATCTTGCGCGATCACATCGCCGCCGAAGATGCCATCGGCCGGCAGGTGATGGCGATGATGAAGAATGGCCAGCTCGTCCCGGACGAGTTGGTGAATCAGATGGTCGAGGAGCGCATCGGTCGCCCCGACTGTGAGAACGGTTTTATTCTTGACGGATTTCCGCGCACCCTCGGGCAAGCGGAAAATCTCGGGTGGCTTCTGGCCGCCCGGGGTTTGGGGCATTTGGTGGTCCATCTCGCGGTGGATTACAATAAGTTGGTTGGCCGCTTGACAGCGCGGCGACAGTGTCCGCAGTGCGGAACCCTGTACAACTTGCTTTCCAAGTCTCCTCTGGTTGCGGGACGATGCGACATTGAGGGCGCGAATCTGGTGATTCGCCCGGATGACCAGGAAATGGTGATCCGCAAGCGCCTTGAAGCGTATGACGCGCAAACCAGGCCGTTGATCGAGTATTTTCGGGCGGACGGAAGTCTGCACGAAGTTGAGGCGAGCGATGCACCTCCCCAGGTGATCGCGAGCCAAGTTCGTCAGTTGATTGAGGAATACCGCGGAAGATGATTATCCGGAAAAGCATGGCGGAGCTCGAAAAGATGCGCCGCAGCGGATTATTGGTCGCCCAGATTCTTCAGGAACTGCGAGGAATGGTGAAGGAGGGTGTGACGACGTACGATCTCGAAGTTACGGCCGAAAAGATGATGCAGGACGCCGGTGCCAAGTCTGCCTTTAAGGGCTACTACAGCGCTGCCGCCGGGGCCAAGTTCCCCTATGTTCTCTGCACTTCGGTCAACAGTGAGATCATTCACGGCATGCCTTCGAAAAAGCGGGTACTGAAGCCCGGTGACATCGTTTCGGTGGATACCGGCGTTCAGCTCGATGGCTATTTTGGCGACTCGGCAACCACCATCGCTGTCGGGAGCATCACTCCCGAGGACGAAAAGTTGCTCGAAGTGACGCAGCAAGCCCTTGAGTTGGCGATTGAGAATGCTCAGCCCGGCAACCGGCTGTTTGATATTTCGGGTGCGGTCGAGAAGCATGTCGTCAAAAACGGCTTTTCGGTAGTGCGGGAGTTTGTGGGCCACGGCATTGGTACGTCAATGCACGAAGAGCCGCAGGTACCCAATTACGTGGACCGCAATAGCGAGAACCCCCGCTTGAAACCCGGTATGGTGTTGGCGATCGAGCCGATGGTGAATGCGGGCGGTCCTGACTGCCACGTACTATCGGATAAGTGGACGGCGGTGACGAAGGATGGGCGCAACTCGGCCCACTTCGAACACACAGTAGCCATTACGGAGAACGGCCCTTGGGTGCTCACGAGACCCAGTTCGTCGCGACCGTAGTGGAGTTACTGCCGAACGTCACGTTCCGGCTGGAGTTGGAAGTGAATCGTGCTCAGGTGATTGGGCACGCGGCAGGAGCCACGCAGGCGAATTTCGTCAGGCTCCGGCTGAACGACAAGGTTTTGGTAGAGCTGGCTTCGCACGACAAAACGCGAGGCCGCATCGTCAAGGTTCTCTGAACCGGGCGACAGTGTTTTTTGAGAGGACAGGCAGTCATGAAAGTTCGAGCGTCCGTAAAGCCCATCTGCGACAAGTGCAAGATCGTCCATCGGTATGGCGTCGTGCGCGTCATTTGTTCCAACCCGAAGCATAAGCAGCGGCAGGGTTAAGGGTTAAAAGGAAAAAGGAAGAAGACTATGGCGCGTATCGTTGGCGTTGACTTACCCCCCCGGAAGCGGGCGGAAATCGGGCTCACCTACATCTATGGCATCGGCCGCACCCGGGCGAAGTCCATCCTCTATCGTTGCGGCATCGACCACAACAAAAAAATCGCGGAACTGACCGAAGAAGAGGTCAACAACATCCGTACCCTGCTCGAGCAGGAAGGTTCTATCGAAGGCGATCTCCGCAAAGAGATTTCGATGAACATCAAGCGCCTCATGGAAATGGGCGCCTACCGGGGCTTGCGTCATCGCCGCAACCTGCCGGTACGTGGCCAGCGCAGCCACACCAATGCGCGCACCCGTAAGGGACCGCGCAAGGGCACCGTCGCAGGTAAGAAAAAGGTTACGAAGTAAGAAGGATCACCGGATATGGCGAAAGCAGCGGCCAAGAATAGTAAGAAAAAGCAATTTAAGAAAAAAGAGAAGAAGAACGTACCGTACGGCATCGTCAACGTCCAGGCTTCCTTTAACAACACCATTGTCACCATCACGGACACCACGGGCAACACGTTGTCCTGGTCCAGCGCCGGATCGCTCGGCTTCCGTGGTTCGCGCAAAGGCACCCCCTTTGCCGCCCAACAGGCTTCGCTCACCGCGGCCACCAAGGCCAAGGAATCTGGCATGCGTTCCGTCGAAGTTCGCGTCTCCGGGCCCGGCGCCGGTCGTGAGTCCGCTGTGCGCGCTCTCTCTACCGCTGGAATTGAGGTAAAATCAATTCGGGACTACACGCCGATTCCTCACAATGGCTGCCGTCCGCCCAAACGCCGTCGCGTTTGATCTCGTTTTCAGTTTCTTAGGCAAGCAGGACGAAGCCTCCCTCCCCAGGAGGGCCGGCGTAAACTGCACCTTCAATCTGGCGTCCTTCGGCAACGAAGACGCCTGGGCAAGTACTTTAGGAAGGTTCACGAATCCATGGCTCGTTATAATGGCCCCGTTTGCCGGCTCTGCCGGCGCGAGGCGATGAAGTTGTTTCTCAAGGGTGAGCGTTGCTTCACCGAAAAATGCGCGATCGAAAAGCGCAACTTCCCTCCTGGTCAACACGGTAAAGCCCGTAAGCCCAAGATCGTGGGCTTCGGTCTTCAACTGCGTGAAAAGCAGAAGGCAAAGCGCTACTACGGCGTTCTCGAAGGCCAATTCCGCAATATCTTCAAAAAAGCCTCCCTCACCAAGGGCGTCACCGGTGACAACATGATCAACATGTTGGAGCGCCGTCTCGACAACGTTCTTTATCGCCTTGGCTTCGGCACCAGCCGCAACCAGGCGCGTCAGATCGTCCGCCACGGCCACATCACCGTCAACGGACGTAAGTGCAATATCCCCTCCTTCGTCGTTCGCCCCAATGACGTCATTGAAGTGGCGGAGAAGAGCAAGAAGAACCCCACCATCATCTCTGCGCGCGACACCACCGCCCACGCCCCCAGCCCCAACTGGCTGGAAGTCGACCGCGAGAATCTCAAGGCCAAGGTCTTGGCGATCCCGCGTCGTGACGAACTCGTCCAGATCCAGCTCAACGAACAGCTGATCGTCGAGTTGTACAACAAGTAGTCTTGTTAGGCCCCAGGAAAGGAGAGCCCGAGATATGTTTAAAGGTTTTCAAAAGCCCAAACGGCTGGTCGCGAATACCGAAACGCTCACGGAACGGTACGGCAGCTTCAATGCCCAACCGTTTGAGCGCGGCTTCGGAACGACCATTGGCAACAGCCTGCGCCGAATTTTGCTCAGCTCGATTGAGGGCGCGGCGATCACCGCTGTCCGCATCGAGGGTGTGGCCCACGAGTTTTCCCCCATTCCCGGCGTCGTCGAAGACGCTACCGACATTATCCTGAACCTGAAGCAGATCCCCTTCAAGATGATGGGCGAGGGCACCAAAACTGTGCGCTTGAACGTCACCGGTGGCGGCGAAGTGCTCTCGAGCCAGATCGAAGTCGACCATGACATCGAAGTACTCGACCGTACGATGCACATCGCGACCGTCGGCGAAGGCGGCAAGCTTCAGATTGAAATGCGTCTGCGCATGGGCCGCGGCTACGTTTCGGCCGACCGCAACTTCGACGAGGATCTGCCGCTCGGTTACATCCCGATCGACTCGGTTCACTCGCCAGTGCGCAAGGTCAACTACTCTGTCGAATCTGCCCGCCTCGGCCAGATGACGGACTTCGACAAGCTCACCCTTGAGGTCTGGACCAACGGCGCCATCTCGCCGCAGGACTCCATCGGCCAAGCCTCCAAGCTGCTCAAGGACCACATGTCCATCTTCATCAACTTCGAGGAGACCCCCGAAGTCGTCGAGGAGCAAGCGGAACGTGGCTCCACGCAGATGAACGAAGTGCTCAACCGTTCGGTCGAAGAACTCGAACTGTCTGTGCGCTCCTACAACTGCCTCAAGAACGCCAACATTCAAACCATTGGCGACCTGGTTCAACGCAGCGAAGCCGAAATGCTCCGCACTAAGAACTTCGGCCGCAAGTCGCTCAACGAAATCAAAGAAATTCTACAAAGCCTCAGCCTCGGCTTCGGCATGAAGCCGGATTCAACCGGCCGGCTGATCCTGCCTCCTGGCGGATCGTCATCGGAAGGATTCTAGGAAAATCATATGCGTCATCGATACGGTGGATCCAAACTTAAGCGCAAAACTGGCGCTCGCAAAATGCTCCTGCGCAACATGGTCACGAGTGTGATCAATGAAGAGCGCATTGTCACAACCGTCACCAAGGCCAAGGCCGTTAAGCCCCTGGTTGAGAAAATGATCACGTTGGCCAAGGAAGGCACGCTTCACTCGCGGCGCCGCGCGGCCGGCTATCTTCTCAGCCCGGATTCCGTCAAGAAGCTGTTCGACAAGCTGGGACCGCGTTTCGGCCAGCGAACCGGCGGCTACACGCGCATCACCCATCTGGGACCCCGCAAGGGCGATGGTGCCGAACTCGGTATCCTCGAACTGGTGGGCAGCGAACTCGTCAAGCGCGCCGCCGAACGGGCTCAGCGCAAAGAAGAGCTCCTCAAGCAGCAACAGGAAGGCGAAGAGCAGAGCTAACCGCTCACTCCTTCCGAAACCAAAAGGGGACCCGCGCTACCAGCGCGGGTCCCCTTTTCGCTTTGAGCCCTCCATCCCGTTCGCATGGAAAGCCAATGGTAACCTAATACCATGACCACTACCATCGACCATGCCGGAAGGGTGGTAATTCCCAAGTCTCTTCGTGAACAAGTCGGTCTCTTACCTGGGACCCAGATTGAAATCCAGGTTCGAAACGGACATTTGGAAATTGAGCCGGTCGCCGTCATGAGCGTCGAGCGCCGGGGCCGATTCCTGGTCGCCGTTCCTCCCCTCGGAACTCCCACTGTGGCGCCAGAAGAAATTGATGAATTCATCAAAGACCTCCGCGAGGGAAGAGTCACATGAAGTTCACCGTTGACTCGAACTACCTAATTTGTGTCCTGCATAGTTGGAATCCGCATCACGAGGGCACCCTGAATGACCTTGAGCGCAGGCTCGACACCGGCCAAGAGTTCCACATCGTCCCCCACACTCTTCTCGAAGCCTACTCGGTGATGACCAGAATGCCGGAACCGTTCCGAAAACCACCCGCGCTCGTCCAACAGTTGCTCCACCAAAACTTTCACCAATTTCCGCTAACCGCCATTCCCGGCTCCGCAGATGTATGGATACTACTGTCCGACCTCGGACAACACACCCTGAGCGGAGGCCAAACCTATGATCGTTGGATCGCTTGGTCCGCACATCGCGCCGGGATGCAACAACTCGTCACCTGGAATGCAAAGCACTTCATGAGTCACCCCATGCCGGGCCTCGAGATCACTTCACCGGTAATCGTGGGCTAGCTAAACAAACCGCCCAGTTCACGGCTCGCACTCGGGAAGGTCTTTAGCCCCGCATTGAACCCCCGATTGGCGACCGCCATATACAAATCACCAATGGTGCCCGTATGGCGCGTATGGCGACCCGTAGCCAAACCACCGGCATGCCCGGCGACGATCACCGAGAGTCCGTTGTTCTTGTGGTCGTTGGCTTCGGCGTGCTCGTGAACGAAAACAATGTTCGTATGGTCCAGCAGATTGCCGTCGCCTTCCGGCGTGGCCTTCAACTTCCCGATCAGGTAGGCGAACTCCTCCACGTGCCAGCGGCAGATGTCGCGCATAATGCGCTGCCCATCGGCTCCGCCTGGAGCCTTCCCATCCTGATGTGTGTAGTCATGATGCCGCGCGGCCGTGTAGCCGAGCCAAGGGAACCGGGTCAAGCCCTGGCACTTGGTGAGCATATAGGAAGCGACACGGGTCTGACCGCTCGCTAAGGCATGCACCAACAGATCACTTTGCAGCTTCGCGATGCGCGGCCAATCCTTCATGTCGCCATCGAATTGCGGCTCTTCCACCTTCCGGTAGGTGGGCGGCAAGCTCGCGATCGCCCGCTCGACATCCCGCACGGAAGACAAATGCTCATCGACACGAACCGCGTCCTCGCGCCCCAAAGACTGCTTCAACGAAGCCGCATCCGCCTGCACCGCGTCCAAAACGCTACGCTTGCGCGAAATCCAGCCGGCATCGCGCGCACCAAACAAACGATCGAACAGCTTATGCGGCAGCATCTCCGGCGGCAGCGCACGGTCATGCCCCGCCCAACTCATATTGCGTTGAATGCTCTCGCCGAAACTCTCCTGCGAAACGCCGATCTGCAGTGAACGGAACCGTGTATCGCCAGCAATCTTCGCCGCGATCACCTGATCTGCCGAAGGGCCGCCCGCACCCCGGCCCGTAAACGACGTACCAGTCATCAACGCGCTCATCGAACGATGGTGGTCGTTGCCTGGACCCGGCAACCGTGCCGCCGGATTATCGAGCCCGGTAACAATATGGATGTCGTCGCGGAAATTCGCTAGCGGCGCCAGGCAAGGCGTTAGAGTGAAGTCGCGACCGGTCTCCGTCGGAATCCAGTACCGCTCAACCACGCCGTTGCCGTTGAACCACAGCACGAAGCGATTGGGCGGAGTTGCTTTGGCTGGCGACGCCGCGTAGGCTGTGCCCAGCGAATTGAACATGGCAGCCAGCGGCGGCAAACCCACCGTCACCGGTGCGCCTAACGCCGACATTCCACGCAGCATCAACCGCCGCGAAACCGATCGATCTTTGGTGTGTACTGAAGCCATGCCCTTAGTTCCTTGTCAGTTCTTGGTCACTGCCGCCGGGGGCGGATACGTTGTCCACTTCACAAGCGAAACCAGCATCTCCTGAAACTGGAAGCCCGAAGCCCGAAATTCCTGGGCCGCACGTTCGATCGCCAACGCATCCGCCGCCGACTCGTGCCGCCCCATCAGGTAGCGAAATGCCTGTTTCACCACGCACTCCTGACACTGCACACTACCCGCTAAAAGTTTACCGAGTTCCCGCGGCGAATTGAAGCCCGCCGAAGTACCCTCCGCGCCCACCAAACCGGCCACCCATCCCGAAGTATCGAGATCCAGGTCGAAATTTACCGGCTTCTCTTTGCTCTGCCGCTCCGGCTGCACCGTCACACGCAGCTTCTCGCGCCGAGCTCCGATCGCATCGAACTTCTCCATGCCAAAGCCAATCGGGTCGATCAGCGAATGGCAGCTTGAACAACTCGGGCTCGATAAGTGAATCTTCAAACGCTCCCGCGTCGTCACCGGTTTCTCCTTGGTGATCGGTGGCAAATTCGTGCTCACGCCCGGCGGCGGCTGCGGCACTTCCTGGCACAGGAACTGCTCGCGCACGAAGAGCCCGCGTGCGGTCGGGGAGGTTTCCGCGGGCTTGCTGGTGGCCGTAAGAAAACTCGCATGCCCCAAGATTCCTGCCCGGTCCGTGTTCGCCGGCAACTCCACCTTCGCATACTCGGCCGATGGCGCCGTAACTCCATAAACCTTCGCCAGGTCGCTATTCAGATAGCTGTAAGTCGCGGAGAAAAACTCCATAAAATTTCCGCGCTTCCAGATCAAAGCCTCCGCTAAACGCCGGCTCTCTTCGGCCATGGCTACCGTCAACTCCGGCGTAAACATCGGATACTGCCGCCGCTCCCGGATCGTTCCGTTCAGCCGGTCGAGCCGCAACCAGTCGGTCAGAAACTCCTTCACCGAGTCGTGCGCCTTCTCAGCGGCCAGCAGTCTCCGAGTCTCTCGCTCCACACCTGCCACCGTCGAGAGCTCACCCTTCGCCGCCGCATTCAACAAAGCATCATCCGGCGTTGAATTCCAGATCGCATAAGACAACTTCGACGCCACTTCGTAGCCTTGTTGGCTAGGGTCCCGTCCATGCTCGACGCGCATCAGAAAGGCCGGGGATTGCAGCATCGCCTCCAGCGCCAACTGCGCTCCCGCGTAAAATTGCTTCTCGCTCGAGAACAACTTCTGGTAGCGCGCCAATTCAATCGACGTCAACGGACGGCGGAAGGCTTTGCGCCCAAACTCCTTCAGGAAGCGGTCCCGGCAGACCACGTCCGCCACGCCCGTTGGCTTGCAGGGCACCAAGCCGCGCGAATCGCCCGTCCGAAAGGCTTGCCGCGCCAGCTTCTCGGCTGCAACGCTGTAAGCTTCGGTCAACATCGGCGAAGCATTCTGCCCCGGATACTGGTTGCGGAAGCCGCCGATGAAGTCTTCGGGCGGGAACGAGTCCGCCAAACGGCTCGAGTCGCCCAACAGGTCCCGCACGGTGTTGTTGTATTGCGCGTGCGTCAGGCGCCGCAGCGCCCTCTTTGCGGGGCCGGCTTCCTTCTTCACCGTCGCCACCCGCAGCGATTCGATGGGCGCTGTTGCCAGATAGTCCACCCACTCGCGCAAGATCTTCTCGTCAGCGCTACCCGGCTCAATGCGCTTCCCGCCTGCATGCGCCACTCGACCCGTAGGCTTGGACAGCAGCAAGGACTTCTCCGCATCTGTCCGATTCACCAGCACATGCAGGCTCTTGCCCAGATCGAGCGTCGCACCATGTTCTTCGGGCAGCTTTAGCCGAGTGCCTGAAGCCACGCCATTCGGATTGTGGCACCCCGCGCAACCGCCACGTTCCAGCACGGGATAAACATCACGGATAAAATCCGCCGCGCCGAGGGGGACGATAAGC
Source organism: Bryobacter sp. (assembly GCA_022843605.1). Classification (GTDB taxonomy): domain Bacteria; phylum Acidobacteriota; class Terriglobia; order Bryobacterales; family Bryobacteraceae; genus JALHNI01. The sequence goes on along the minus strand of JALHNI010000002.1, from coordinate 98,599 downwards.
AGCGCGTAGAACGCGAGTCGCATACCTTGATTATAGGGTGTTAATGCCCGCCAAGATTGACCGGAAATCGCCCCCCGTGGTAGCCTCACTGGGTTCTGGGGGATAAATTGAAGCTTTTCGTACAGTTCTGTGTTGGCGTGGCTCTATTCAGCGGCCTCGCCTGTGCCGCTGTCATTCAAAACGGCAGCGATTTTGACGTGACCTATACGGTCGACCTGGTGGGCACTCTCAACGGCAACCCCGTCACCAGCATTGTTGTGCTGGAAGCCGGCGGCGGCCAGTTCTCGCAGGATTTCCCGTTCACGTTGAACGCCTCCGGTGTCTCCAGCATCACTCACACGATTTCTTTCGTCCCCACTTCCGCGCTCGTCATCGGTCTGAATCTGCCTTCCCCCGGTATCGGCGACGAGAAGCCCCACCTCTTCATGCTCGTCAATGACACTTTTGCCGCCAGCGCCAATGGCACGAAGTTCAGTGACGTCTTTGCCAACACCCGCCACAATGACATGATTCTGCGCCTGCAGGCGGCCCTGGCCGGCGACACGACGCAGCAGCAATGGCTGCGCGACTTCTTCCTCACCGGCGACGGTACGGCGGCAGCCTTCTCTCCCACCGGATCGTTTACCGCCATCGAGTTTTCAGCTGGCACTCCAGTAGGTGTGAGTGTACCGGAGCCGTCGACCATGATGCTCGTTGGTGCCGCTGGACTGGCGCTCCTGGCCCGCCGACGCCGCTAGGCACTGCCAAACGGGGCGTGTGGTCCACCCCCCCCCCGCTCTCAATCCTCCTCCAACTCCTCAAACCGCTCCACCGTCGAATTCGTCAACTCCACTTCGCGCACCCCGTGAACCCGCTTCAGCACCCGCTGCAACTCCGTTGTGAGCTTGTCGGGGCGCTCCTCGTCATCTGCTTCCACCACGACTTTGAGATAGACCTGAATTCGCTGCATACTATAAGAAGCCGGACGCTCGCGCCCGGAATCACCAGTGTAGGGGAATCACCATGGCTTATCCAGAGATGTTGATCGCCGCCATGCGGCAGGATTTAACGAAATATGGCGTGGAAGAGGCTCGGACACCGGCCGAAGTCGATGCCGCGCTCACGCCCGATAGCGGTACTGTGCTGATGATTGTGAACTCGGTCTGCGGTTGTGCGGCCGGCAAGGCGCGGCCCGCGGTTGGCATGGCGCTGCAGGGCGCTCACAAGCCCACCAAAACGGTGACGGTCTTCGCCGGCGGCGACGTCGATGCCACAGATCATTTGCGCGAACAGCACCTGGGCCAGTTCCCGCCCTCGTCGCCCTCCATGGCGATTTTTCAGGACGGCAAGCCCGTCTACTACATGCACCGTCACGACATCGAACGCCGTCAGGCGCCCGAAATCGCTCAATTGCTCGCGGAGGCCTTGGGCCGCTTAGCGCCCACTCATCAATAAATGGAAGACACTTTTCGTATCGCGGATCGGACCTTCCGGTCCCGCCTCATGATCGGTACCGGCAAGTACCGCAGCTTTCCGGAGATGGCTCGCTGTCACCAGGCCAGCGGGGCCGAAGTGGTTACCGTGGCCGTCCGCCGCGTCAACCTGAACGACAAAACCAAAGAGAGCCTGCTCGACTACATCGACCGGAAACAGTTCTTTATCCTGCCCAACACCGCCGCCTGCTACACCGCCGATGACGCCATCCGCACCGCGCGCCTCGGTCGCGAAGTCGGTCTCTCGCACTGGGTGAAGCTCGAAGTGATTGGCGACCCGGAAACGCTCTTCCCGGACAACGCCGGCCTGCTGGAAGCGACCACAGTTCTGGCTAAAGAGGGCTTTGTCGTCCTACCCTACACGACCGACGACCTGATCAACGCCCGCCGCCTGATTGACGCCGGCGCCGCCGCCGTCATGCCTCTCGGCGCCCCCATCGGCTCCGGACTCGGCATCCAGAACGTCACCAACCTGCGCATCTTGCGCGAGAAGATCCACACCGTCCCGCTCATCGTCGATGCCGGTGTCGGCACCGCCTCAGACGCCGCCCTGGCCCTGGAACTCGGCTATGACGGAGTCCTCATGAATACCGCCGTCGCCGAAGCCGAAGATGCCGAAAAGATGGCCGAAGCCATGAAGTACGCCGTCGCCGCCGGCCGCCTCGCCCACCTCGCCGGCCGTATGCCCAAACGCCTCTACGCCTCCGCCAGTTCCCCCGTGGCCGGAGTCGTGGGATCGTGATTCGCTTATGCTGATTTCAGTACGCATGCGCAGACCATCTAGTTTTCTAGCGGCTGGCTAGCATCTTTCCGAGGGCGGGAGCTTTACCGTTCGAACGTCCGTCCGCCCAAAGTCATCGCCCTTAAACAGAAGTGGTTCCCCTAGCCAGCGGGCCAGCGCATAGCTGATGCAATCCCCGAAGTTCAACTTTGCCGGATGGTGACCCCGGCCAAATGCGGAAAAGGCATCCCGGGCAAGTGCCAATTGTTCGGCGTCGAAGGCGACGATACGCATTCCGCTCCGCCGAATCAGATCGTCGATCACCCCTCGCGCCAGCGGACCCCGCCGCGCCTCGAGCACCATCGCGACCTCCAGCACAGACGCCGCGGAGATCGAACAGGCGGCTGCTTCCTCGATCAGACGGCCAAAGAGGGCCGCCTCCGGCTCCTGCTCGAGGATTGCGATCACCACCGAGGAATCGATCACCATGCAGCTAGCGCGTCGGTGCGCCGAACTCGTCGTAGCCGAGGATCTCGTCTTCGGACGCTCGCGATAGAACTGGAAGCTGAGAAAATCGTTCCGAGATCTCCCGAAGATCGTCTGCCATCGAACTGCCCGATCTCTCCCGTCGTACCCGGGCCAAACGATCCGCGACCGCCTCGTGAATCGTCTCGGTCAGCGAAGTCCGAGTCAACGCCGCAAGTTCGCGCGCCAGTTGTTCAGTGTTCGGGTTCTTGATACTGATCGGCATAATCTACCTTTCATGAACTATATCATGCATTCATGAATCACTGAATCGTCGCCTTGATGATCTTGTCCAGCTTCGGGAAGTTCGCCGCCAGGTACGCTTCGCCCTCGGCCTCGATATTCGGCTGCTGCGGACTCTCCCCGTACTCGGCGTTGATCTTGTCCACTGTCTCCATGCCTTCCGTCACCAGGCCGAACGGCGAGAAGCCCATCTGGTCGAGCCGCACGTTGTCCCCTAAGTTGATGAAAAGCTGAGTCGTGCGCGTATTCGGCCCGGCCGTGGCAAAAGTCAGGAAGCCGCGGCCGTTGCTCCGCCTCACCGGATCGTCCTGCAGATTCGTCTGCCGCCAGGCGTTGCTCACCTTGGGGTCCGGGTTCAGCCCGAACTGCACGACAAAGCCTGGCACCACTCGGAAAAAGCGGGCGCCGTTGAAGTAGCCGCTTTGCACCAGGTTGTAGAAACGGTCCGCGCCGATCGGCGCCCATTCACGCTGCACCTGTACCGTGAAAGAGCCCACGGTCGTCTCAAAACGCGCGTTATAGCTCGCCGGACTCTCCTTGTTCCACTTCGACGGGTCCGCTGAACCCCCCCCGCCGGTCACTGCCTTTTCACTGCTGCTGCAACCTGTCAGCACCAACGTTAGTGCCATTGCTCCAACTAAGTAAGCCTTCATCTTCTTCAGACTAGCGCGATTCCTTTTACCGTTCTACTCGTCTACGATGGCCATATGCGCTGGCTGACTTTCCTTGTTTTCGCCTTGGCGGCATTCCCGCAGACCCGCACGCTCTTCCGTACCCCCACCGTCAATCGGACGCACCTCGTGTTTGCCTACGCCGACGATCTGTGGACCGTTGCGCGCTCCGGGGGCGACGCCGTTCGCCTCACCTCGGGCCTCGGCAATGAGACCGGGCCGATCTTCTCGCCCGATGGCACCCAGGTCGCTTTCACCGCTACCTATGAAGGCAATGTCGACGTTTACGTCGTGCCGGCCAAAGGCGGCGTCCCCAAGCGGCTCACCTACCATCCCGCGCCTGACCAGGCGCAGGGCTGGACCCCCGACAGCCAGCGCGTCCTCTTCGCCAACAGCGGTGCCTCCGCCAACGACAAACCCCGCCTCTACACCGTCGATCTCAATGGCGGCTTTCCCACCGCTCTCCCGCTGCCCATCGCCGCTGCTGGATCCTACTCCGCCGATGGTAAGCACATCGCCTACCTGCCCTTTGCCCGCGCCAATCAGATCTGGAAGAACTATCGCGGCGGCCGCGCCACCCCCATCTGGATCGCCAACCTCGCCGACTCTTCAGTCACCAAAGTTCCCCACAACGGCTCCAACGATCACTCGCCGCTCTGGGTGGGCGATAAAGTCTATTTCCTCTCAGACCGCAACGGCTCCGACACGCTCTTCGCCTACGACACCAAATCGAAAGCCGTCACCCCATTGATCGAGAATAAGGGCCTCGATTTCAAGAGCGCCAGCGCCGGCCCGGATGCCATCGCCTACGAGCAGTTCGGAGACATTCACCTCTACGACTTGAAGACGAAGAAGGCGGCCAAAGTCCCCATCACGCTTTCGGCTGACTTACTCAATGTCCGGCCGCGTCTGGAGAAGCTCAGCCGCAGCATCACCAACTGGAACCTTTCGCCTTCGGGCCTGCGTGCCCTCGCCGAGGCCCGCGGCGAGATCTTCACCATCCCTGCCGAAAAAGGTGATGTCCGCAATCTCACCAACTCCTCCGGCGTCGCCGACCGCGATCCGGCCTGGTCCCCCGATGGCCGCCTGATCGCTTATTTTTCCGATGAGAGCGGCGAGTACGCTTTGCACCTACGCGATCAGACCGGCCGCGGCGAAGTCACCAAGATTCCTCTCGGCGAGCAGCCTTCCTACTTCTATGCCATCCAATGGTCCCCTGACAGCAAGCACCTCGCCTTCACCGATAAACGTCTCAACCTTTGGCGCCTTGAGTTAGCCAGCAAGGAATTAAAGCTGGTGGAGAAGGGCCTCATGAATGGAGACCAGATAAATTTCCGTGCGCGCTGGTCTCCCGACACGAAGTGGATCGCTTATGCCAAGAGCATGCCGAACAATCTCTCGGCCATATACATTTACTCGCTCGAGAGCGGCAAGAGCACGCGAATTACAGATGGCTTGAGTGATGCGGGTTTCCCGGTCTGGGACAAAGGCGGCAAGTACTTGTACTTCACCTCCTCCACTGACTCGGGCCCTGCCAGCGAGTTCGATCTCTCTTCCGCCTATCGCCCGACCAGCAGCAGCCTCTATGCCGCGGTGCTTTCGAAAGAGGAGCCTTCGCCGTTTAGTCCGGAAAGCGACGAAGAGAAGGTTCAGGAACCGCCCAAGCCCGATGCTCCCAAGAACGGCGAGCCGAAGAAAGACACCGTCAAAGCCGTCAAAATCGACTTCGATGGCATTGACCAGCGCATTGTCCCGCTGCCGGTTCCTTCGCGCAACTACCGTGGCCTCGAAGCGGGCAAAGCCGGTGTGCTCTTCTACCTCGAATACCCCTCAACCTTCGGGGGCGGCAGCGGTCCTGGCGCGACACTCCACAAGTTCGACTTGGCGAAGCGCAAGTCGGAAGTCTTCGCTCCTGGCGCTCTCACTTTCCGGCTCTCGGCGAACGGCGAAAAGATCCTGGTCGCACGGCCCGGTGGAGTTGCGGCCATCGTCGCTACGGCCGCTCCAATGAAACCGACAGACACCCCCCTTAAGCTTGATGGCGTCGAAGCCTTTATCGATCCCCGTGCCGAATGGAAACAGATGTACAAGGAAGCTTGGCGCATTCAGCGCGACTTCTTCTATGACCCTAAGTATCATGGCCTCGACCTACAGGCCGCCAATGAGCGCTACTCCCTCTATCTCAATTCCGTTGGCAGTCGCAGTGACCTCACTTACTTGTTCCAGGAGATGCTCGGCCAGATGAGCGTCGGTCACTTGTACATCGGTGGAGGCGACCAGCCCAATCAGCCGAAACCTGTCGGAGGCGGCTTGCTTGGCGCCGACTACACGCTCGACCAAGGGCGCTATCGCCTGACTCGTGTATATTCGGGAGAAAACTGGAATCCACAAACCCGAGCGCCCCTCACCCAGCCCGGCGTCGGTGCCAAAGCCGGCGAGTATCTGCTCGCAGTGAATGGCCGCGAACTCAGGGCTTCTGACAATCTCTATGCTTTCTTTGAAGGCCTAGCCGGCAAGCGGGTCAGCCTCAAGCTCGGCCCGAACCCGAGCGGAGATGGTTCACGCGAAGTGACGGTGCTCCCGGTAGATTCTGAGATTGCCCTGCGCACGCTCGCCTGGGTGGAAGACAACCGCAAGGCAGTCGACAAGCTCTCCGGCGGCAAGCTCGCTTACATTCACTTACCCGACACTGCATCCGGCGGCTACACCTACTTCAATCGTTATTTCTACGCCCAAACCGACAAACAAGGCGCCGTCATCGACGGCCGCTTCAATCGTGGCGGCAGCGCTTCCGAGTACGTGATTGAGCACCTGCAGCGCAAGCTCGCCAGCCTCTGGGCTTCGCGCGAAGGCGGCTTCACCACCACTCCCTCGGCCGGCATCTTCGGGCCGAAGGTGATGGTCGTCAACGAATACTCCGGCTCCGGCGGCGACTTGCTGCCCTGGCTCTTCAAGCGCGCCAAACTCGGCCCTGTCGTCGGCAAAAGGACTTGGGGCGGCCTGGTCGGCATTGGCGGCTACCCTCCTCTGATCGACGGCGGCTCGGTGACCGCACCGCACTTCGCCTTCTGGAGTCCAGAAGGCAAGTGGGAGGTTGAAAACTACGGCACCCCCGTCGACGTCGAAATTGACCTCGACCCCAAAGCCTGGCGCGAAGGCCGCGACCCGCAACTCGAGCGCGCCGTCGACCTTGCCCTGGCCGAGCTCAAACGCAATCCCCCGCCCACGCTCGTCAAGCCTGCCTACCCCGACTACCACTCCGGCAAACCCACCGGCAAGCCCGCCAACGGCGTTCGCGCTGGGGCAGGGGCCAACTAAATCTAAGGTAAATGCCCGGGCTTCAGGCCCGGGCATTTTGCCGATAACTTCGAGTTATGCTCGGTGATCAGTTCAAGTTCCTCGCCTGGTTCTACGTGAACCCCAAGAAAGCCGCGTCCGCCGTGCTGGATCAGGGCCAAGTGATCTTCGCCGTCGTCGCCGCGGCGCTGGTCACCCTGGCGATGACGATCGCTGCCGATCAATTCCGCGCCCGGGAGTATAGCCAACTCATGCTCGACACGCGCGCCGAATGGGCCGCCGCTGGCGACCAGCAGCCGGAACTTAACGAGAAGGCGCTTGAGGTCTTCGAGCGCGTCAATCGCCAAACGAACTCTCGCTACTTCGCCTCCAGCTTCAAAGCCGTCGTGCTGATGTCGATCGTTTTTGTCCCGGTCTGCATTCTGATCCTCGCCGCCTGGGCGCATCTCGGTGGCGGGCTTACCATCCTCTTCCGCGACTACATGCCGGTCCTCGCGGGCCTCCTGTTTGCCTGGACCGCAGCCCACCTTCCCATCGCCGCCATCTGGTGGAGCGGACTCGTCACCAACGCCGCTGTCGTCCCGATCCAGGCTGCCGGCGTAATCCTCTTTCTCGTGCTCGCCGTGCCCGTCCTCTCCACCGTCATGGGTGTCAGCCTGAGCCAAGCCGCCACCGCTTCCCTGGCCGGGTTCGCTGCTACCGCCACCGCCAGTCTCCTGTTCGCCAACTCCGGCAATCTCGTCTACCTGCTCGCGTCGCCCTGGCTGCTTTATTACGGCTACCAGGCTTTCGGCCGCGATATCAGCGCCCTTGGCGGCGGACTCTCCGCCCGCCAATCGTTCAAGCGCCAACTCGAATTCGCCACCCTGAACCCTCGCGATGCCGATGCCCACTACCAACTCGGCTTGGTCTATCTTCAACGCCGCGCCTTGGCCGATGCCGAAGCCAGCTTCCGCCGCGCCCTTGAAATCGACCCCAACGAGCCCGACGCCCTCTTCCAACTCGGCCGGCTTCTTCGTCAGAAGGGCCAGGACGCCGACGCGCGGATCCTGCTCGAACGCGGCGCACAGCTCGACCCCAAACTCGCCAGCCATCAGGTCTGGCGGGAACTCGGGGCCGTTGCCTTGGCCACCGGCTCAGCGACAGAGGCATTAATGCATCTGGATCGATATGTGAATGTGCGCGAGTATGACCCTGAAGGATTGGTCCTCTATGGCCGCGCCCTGCGTTCCCTGCAACGGCCCGACGAAGCCCGCGCCGCGTTTGAGCGTGCCATCGAGGCGGTGCGCACCGCCCCCAAGTTTCGCCGTGGCGAACTCGCCCCCTGGGAGAAACAGGCCCGCCAGGAGTTGAAGGGCTGATATCATCGCCCTCATGCGCGTCGCGATTTCGTTCATCTTCTGCCTGATGGCCGCCGCCCAAACCAAGCCCGTCATCGGCATGGGCGGCATCGTCCACGAAACCAACACCTTCAACCCCAAAAAGACCACCCTCGCCGACTTCGAAGCCGGCATCGGCGGCGCCAATGGCACCCTTCGCGGCCAGGATATTCTGACCCTTTCGGCCAATGCCAACAACACTCCCGCCGGTTTCATCGAAGGCGCCAACCGCTACGGGCTGACGCTCCATCCCACCGTCATTGCCGGGCCGCAGACCATTGGCACCGTGCTCGACTCAGCGTTCGAAACCCTTACCAAAGAACTGATTGACCGCCTGAAGCAGGCCCCGAAGCTCGATGGTATTCTCCTCTTTCTCCACGGCACCATGGTGACCGAAAGCTACCCGCACGCCGACGCCGAGATTGTCCGCCGTGTCCGCCAAGCCTTCGGCGACCGCATCCCGCTGATCGTGGTCCACGACTTCCACGCCAACGTCTCCGAAGAGATCGTCAAGATGACCACGGCGCTGATTACCTATAAGGAATGTCCCCATCTCGACGCCAAGGACCGTGGCGTGCAAGCCGCCAAAATCATGGCCGATGTCGTCGCCGGCAAGGTCAAACCCACCCAGGCCATCGTCAAGCCGCCGATGCTCTTCAACATCCTCTTCCACAACACTTACGCGGCTCCGTTGAAGCCCATCACCGACGAAAGCAAGAACCTCGAACGCAATCCCAAAGTGCTGGCCGCCAGCGTCGCTGGAGGCTATCAATACGCCGATATCTTCGCGATGGGCCCCAGTGCGGTCGTCGTCACGGACAACGACCCGGCCCTCGCCAAACGCGAAGCCGAACGCCTCGGCAACCTGATGTGGAGCCTGCGGGAGCAGTTGACACTGAAAGCTCCCAACGCGGCCGAAGCCGTTAAGCTGGCTATGGCTAATGACAAGTTCCCGGTCACACTGATGGACGCCGGCGACAACATTGGCGGCGGCTCGGCCGGTGACAGCACGTACATACTGTCGGAGTTGCTGAAGCAGAAGGCCGATGGCTGGGTCGTCGTGATTTCGGATCCCGGAGCGGTGCAAGCCGCCCTCAAGGCTGGGGTCGGCGGCCCCTTCGATGGGGCGGTTGGCGGCAAAACCGACAATCTCCACGGCGACTCGGTTCGCGTCAAGGGGCGCGTTAAAGGCATTCACGATGGCCGCTTCGTCGAGAAAGCCGTTCGCCACGGTGGCGGCCGGTACTGGGACATGGGCACCACAGCCGTTATCGAGGTCGAAGGCTCCACGCCGGACTTCCCGCAACTCATCGTCCTCACCCCCAAGCGCGTCATCCCCTTTAGCTTGAATCAGTTACACAGCGTTGGCATTATCCCCACGCAGATGAAGATTCTGGTCGCCAAAGGCACCATTGCCCCTCGCGCCGCGTATGAGCCGGTCTCTGCGCGCATCATCGAAGTCGATTCCGGCGGTGTTACTGGTGTCAATCCCGCTCGCTTCCGCTATGAGCGCGTCCGGCCCAATCTGTTTGGTATGAAGTAGATCCCGAGTGGTGGACCGCCACGCACGACGCTGAAAGTTGCTAGCCTGAAGCAATGTTACGTTTTGGTGTCGGAATCCTCTGCCTCTTTTCCACCACGCTCTTCGGCCAAGTGAATGGCCGCTTGACGGGTACCGTTCTTGACCCCTCCGGGGCGCCCGTTCCTGGGGCCAAAGTGGAGGTCTTTCTCGGCGGCGGCGCTTCCGCGCTGCTCCAAACCCAAACGAACCCCAGCGGCCTCTTTACCTTCTCGGCGTTGCGCCCAGAGACCTACGATGTTGCCGTCTCGAGTACGGGCTTTGCCAAAGTCTCGCTGCGTCTCGTCAAGGTCGATGCGCTCAAGGAAACTTCGCTCGGCGCGATCAAGCTGGAGCTTTCCACCTCGTCGCAGGTGGTTGAAGTTTCGGCCGAAGTGCAAGGCGTGCAGTTAGGCGGCAGCGAACTCGTGAGTACGATTCCCCGGGAACAGGTGCAGAACCTGCCCAGCGTCTCCCGCCAGATCAGCACGCTCTTTTCCACTCAGGCCGGCGTCAGCGATGGCCGTGGCGCTACCGTGATCAACGGGATGCGCACATCGGCCTCGAATGTCACCCTCGACGGCGTTAACATTCAGGACAACTTCATCCGCAACAACTCGCTCGACTTCATGCCCATCCGGCCAACGATCGACCAGATTTCTGAAATGTCGATCGCTGTCGGAAATGCCGGCTCCACCGTCGGCGGCGGCGCGGCCCAGGTTTCGCTTACCACACGCTCCGGCTCCAATGATCTGCACGGCTCCGGGTATTGGTTCAATCAGAACGAAGCCTACAACGCCAACGAGTTCTTCAACAACCGTTCCGGCGTCCGCAAGCCCAAGTTGAACCAGAACCAGGTCGGCGTGTCGCTGGGCGGCAAGCTCATCAGGGATAAGCTCTTCTACTTCGGCAATTTTGAGGCCCTGCGTCTGAAGCAGCAGGCCAGCCAGCTTCGCACCGTGCTGGTGCCGGAAGCGCGCACCGGGAACTTTCTCTATCGCGCAAGCGGCGCGACGCAGTCGGTGAATGTGCTCACCGCCCGCGGCGTCTCGCTGGATCCCACCATCCGCGACATGCTCGCCAGTCTGCCTTCGCCGAACAGCACCGACGCCGGTGATGGTGTGGTGACCAGCGGTTACCGATTTAACGCTCAATCCAATACCGTCCGGGACCAGTTCGTCAACCGCTGGGACTACTATTTGAACTCTTCGAATAACTTCTCCGTCACTTATAACCGGACCTCGGAGTACAACGACCGCCCGGACCTCGTCACCCGCTTCTACGACACCGTCCCGCCCAACAACACCGACGCCACCCGCAACTTCCTTAGCCTCGGCTGGCGCTCGACGCTCACCCCCACCCTCACCAATGAACTCCGCGGAGGCTTCCTGCGCACTCCCAGCCTCTTTAACCGGGTGGACCCGGTGCCGGCCATCATCGTCAACCCCACCGCCACCGCCATCTTCAATTTGCCCACCAATTCGTTTTTACCCCAGGGCCGTCGCACCCGGACTTACTCCGTTCAGGACAACGCCAATTGGCTGAAAGGCAAGCACGACTTCTCCTTTGGCTTCCAGACGCAATGGACGCGGAACTTCGTCTACAACGACGCTTCCGCCACTCAGACCGCCACCCTCGGCCTCAGCCCCGCGCAGACCGGCCTCACCGCCGCCCAACTGCCCGGCATCTCCGGCCAGGACCTCACCCGCGCCAACGACTACCTCGCCACCATGGCCGGTTTCATCACCAGCACCACCCAAAGCTTCTTCGTCAATAACCCGACCTCCGGTTTCGACAACGGCGTCGGCGAACGGCGCAATTTCTCGAACGACACTTACTCGCTGTACTTTCAGGATCGCTGGAAGGTGCATCCGCGTCTCACTCTGACGATGGGCCTGCGCTACGAATATTGGACCGTGCTCAAGGAGTCCAATAACCTCTTTCTGCTGCCCAATATTGTGGGCGACAACATTATTTCCACCGTGCGGAATCCAAATGCCTCCTTTGACTTCGTCAACAAGGACGGGCGTTCGCTCTACAATTCGGATCGCAATAACTTCGCGCCTACCTTTGGTTTCGCCTATGATCCGTTCGGCAAGGGCAAGACCTCCATCCGCGGTTCCTACGGCATCAGCTTCTTCAACGACGACATGCTGACGGCGATTCGGAACAACGCCAACACCAACGGAGGCTTGAATACGGCACTTCTTCAAACCAATCTGACGGCCACGCTGGCGAACGTGCCTTCCATCGCTGCTCCTACCTTCACTACGCCGATTTTGCTGGCCAACCTCTACGCGGGCAATCGGCAACAGGCACTCGGCAGCCCCGAGTTCGACTTGGCGACGCCCTACATGCAGATGATGACCTTCGGTATCCAGCAGGAGATCAAGGGCACGGTGGTGGAGGCCCGCTACGTCGGCAACCACGGCACCAAACTGCTGCGCGCTTACGACTACAATCAGGTCGATATCATCAGCAACGGCTTCCTCGACAACTTCCGCCGGGTCCAGGCCGGCACCCAGGCCACCATCCCCGGCCTCGGCTCCACGTTTAACATCAACGCCGCAGCCAATCAGCAGTTGATCCGGCAGGGCGAGGTAGGCACCTTGGCCGCGAATATCCAGATCAACAATCAGCAGGGCGCCACCAACTTCTTCCCCAACCCCCGCGCGCTGGCCGCCAACGTCATCAATAACGGCGCCAACTCCACTTACAACGCTCTCCAAATCGATGTACGTCGCCGTTACCGCGGGCTCTTCTTTCAGGCCAACTACACTTGGTCGAAGGTGCTGAGCGACGTCTCCGGCGATGACCAGACCCGGTTCGAACCTTTCCTCGACTTCGGCAACAATGCCCTCGAACGGGCTCGCACGCCGTTTGATCTGCGTCATGCCTTTAAGGTCAACGCGAGTTACGAACTGCCTTTTGGCGCCGGCAAGCGATTCAACGGCAATCGCGCCGTGAACCACGTCATCGGCGGCTGGACGGTTTCCGGCACTCATAGCTGGCTCTCGGGTTTCCCGTTCTCGGTGCTCTCGCAGCGCGGCACGCTGAATCGCGGCCCGCGTTCGACGGCGCGCAACACCGCCGTCAGCAATCTGACCTACGAGCAGATCACGTCCGACGTTTTCAAACTGAACAAACGCGAAGGCGTGCTCTTTATCAATGACGGCTATACGCTGGGCGGACGCGGTGTCAACACCGACGGTACTGCACCGTTCCAGAACCAGGCGTTCTTCAATCCCACGGCCGGCAACGTCGGCAATCTGCAGCGCCGCATGTTCAGCGGCCCCACCAGCTTCTTCCTCGACTTGTCGCTAAAGAAGAGGATTGCCTTCAACGAGCGCCATTCGCTTGAGTTCGGCGCCGATGCCTTCAACCTGCCCAATCACCCCTCGTTCACCATCGGTGTGGAACAGGACATTAACAGCGTCAACTTCAATCGCATTACCGGCGTCAACGGCAACGGCGCCCGCTTCCTGCAGTTCAGCGTCTACTATCGCTTCTAAAGCGACTTTAAGAAGTTCAAACTGGGGGCGAAGAAGTATTCTCCGCCCCGCATCTTGACGAAGCCTTGAAACGACAGCGGGCAAGTGCCTTGGGTCGCCTTATCCCATGCCTTCGGCCAGTGCTGTGTCGAGGCTGGTCCTTGTCCGATCACCGGATCAAGGCCAGGCGGTGTGGTGCCGGCCGGCACTTGCGGAAAGCCCGGATTGTTGGCCCAGGCCTTCTGAGTGAACTCAAATTGGTTGCCGATATCATGGTTGTACGCCATAAAAAGCAGGCCGACTTTGCCGGTCGGCAGCAGGGTTGCGACGTTGGCGTCGAAATCAGCCAACGACTCGGCGGGGGGAATGTCCGTGGGGTGCACGACGCGGGGAACGTCTTCGTACGTGATTCCGCGGCGGGCCATCAGGTGCTTAAATTCAGTCTGAGGAGGCACGCCGAAGCCGCCGCTCCCGCGAGGATTCGTTTTGCGGATATGAGCGTGGAACGGACAGCGGGCACCTGCTGAGTCGGCATTGTAGTTGAAGTCATTTGGCGGCGTGAGCCCGCGAGGTTCCGAGGACATGGTCACCGGGGTTCCGTCTTCGAAACGACCAACCGCGTAGGCCCCGGCGAGTTCGCGTGATTTGCCTGTCAGGGCCAGTTCGTCTGCCAGTTCCTGCTCCTTCCGTTTGAATCCGCGGACGTCCTGCTCGAGCTTGCGGAAGATGAAGTAACTCCCAAAGCTGACGCCGTCCGAGATGCCCGGATCGGCAACAAGAGCGACACCGAGATTGGAGGAGGGATCCCAATTGGCGATGCCGGCGTCCTGCGATTCGCGCTCGATGTCTTCCACCAGCAGGAGCGGCTGGCTGCGTCCGTCGACGTAGCCGAAATGCTCAATGCCTTCGCTGACGGCGTTAAACAACTGCTTGCCGGCCTGCTCGCCCAGGATGGTGCCGCCGGCCTTGACGAGAAGATTCACCACCGCGTCGCGCTTGCGGCGCAGTTCGGTATGGTTCTCGCTGGCGATGAGGATCATGCCGTCGATGCGGGAAGAGGTGAAGGTCGGGTCCCAGGTTGCCACGGGCTCATCGTTGAGACCGGGAGCGGCTGCCTTCTGGCCAAGGCGGAAACTTGGGTCGTCGGGAATCTGGCCGTCGGGCACGTCGAGGGCTGAATAGCCCGCGGCGGAGACAAAGATCGAGACGAAGGGTTCGCCTGACTTTCCAGTCGCCTGAAAGACCTGGGTTTCCAAGAGCTGTTGGTACGCGCTGGTGGCGTGGTAGTTCGCCAATTCTCGGAGCGCGGCGCGCATCGCATGCTTTTGCGCCTCATTGATCGTGAAAAAGATGTTGAGGGTTTCGGACCGCCCGTGGCCCTTCAGAATGTTTCCTTGCAACGCGCGCAGTAACCGTTGCTCCTCGTGGCTGGCGTTCGTCCAGGCCATTGGTTTCGTGAGATCGATTGGCATATGAAATACCCCTTCAAGGCGTTAAGCGAGAAGCGAACGAAGATTGGGACATTCCTGTGCGTGAGTTTACTCCTCGCGCAGGGCAACCACGGGGCTGATTCGGGTGGCCCGATAGGCCGGGACGAAGGCGGCGGTGACGGCGATGAGCATCAAAACGGCGGCGACGGTGCCGAGCGTGAGGGGATCGCGCGGACTGACGCCGTAGAGCATGGTGCTGAGGGAACGCCCCAGCACCAGGGCGCCGAGGATGCCGCAGAGGGCGCCGAGAGCGGCCATGCGTAGGGCTTCCGACTCCACCATCCACAAGACCTGCCGAGGCTGCGCGCCGAGGGCCATGCGGATGCCGATTTCGCGGGTGCGCTGCGCCACCATGTAGGAGATGACGCCGGCGAGGCCGATGGCGGCCAAGAGGAGGGCGATGCCGGCGAACAAGGCCATCAGCAGGAGGGCCAAACGCCGCTGCGAAAGGTTGTTGTCGACGACGGTGGCCATGGTTTGGATGGCGTAGACGGGTTGGCTTGAGTCCACGGCGAGGATGGTTTGGCGGATGGAAGCGGCAAGCGCGGCGGGGTCGCCCTGGGTGCGGACGGCGATGCTGATGGGCGGCGCACTGGGGAGCACGCCGGGAACCTGATAGTAAGCGCCGTAGACCTGGGCTTTCGGCGCTTTGGCGACTTCGTCATTGCGCAGGTCTTCCACCACGCCGACAATCTGCCGCCATTGAGGCGGGTCCGAGAAGCCGATTTCAAGGCGCTTGCCGATGGGGTCTTCGTTCGGAAAATGCTGCCGAGCGAGAGTCTCATTGATAAGGCAGACGAGGGGTTGGTTGGTGCCGTCGTGATCATCGAAAATGCGGCCGCGCTTGAGGCGCGTACCCATGGCGGCGAAATAGGACGGGGTGACCGTGGCAAAGGCGGCGACCGGGGCGGTGGCCACGGTGATCGGGGCGCGGCCTTCGAAACGCATGATGAAGGACGCGGAGCCGAGCAAGGGCAGGTCAGTAGCGATGCCAACCGAACTGACACCGGGGATTTGGCCGATGCGTTGTTGTACCTGGCGGACGAAGGCCTTCTGGAGCTCGTCCTGGCCGTTGTACTTGCGGGGCAGCAGACTCATGCGCATGGTGAGGAGACGGTCGGGGTTGAAGCCGAGGTCGATTCGGCGCATTTCGTAGAACGAACGCATGAGTAGGCCGGCGCCGGCGAGGAGGACGAGAGCGAAGGCGACTTGAGCGACGACGAGGGCCTGGCGCAGGCGTCCGCGGGCGGTGCCGGCGGAGAGGCGTTCTTTGAGGGCACCGTGGAGGTCGACGGCGGAGAGACGGAGGGCCGGAACCAGGCCGAAGAGAAGGCCGGTGAGGAGGGCGGCGACGAGGGTGAAGGCCAGTGTGCGGAGGTCGAGGGTGATGGTTTCGAGGCGCGGGAGTCCGGCGGGGGCGAGCCACTTGAGAGCGCGGAATAAGGAGTAGGCGATGCCCAGGCCGAGCGCTCCGCCCGCGAGCGCCAGGACCAGACTTTCAGTGAGCAATTGGCCGATGAGGTTGCCGCGTTGCGCGCCGAGCGCGGCGCGGATCGCCATCTCCTGGTTGCGGGAGGCGCCGCGGGCGAGCAGCAGATTGGCGACGTTGGCGCAGGCAATGGCGAGCACAAAGCCGACGGCGCCGAGCAGAACGAGCAGGGCGGGCCGCACTCCGCCGACGACGGCGTCGAGCATCGGGCGGACGACGACACCTTTTTCCGCGTCAAACTCCGGGTAGGCGCGGGCAAGTTGCGAGGCTATGCCGGTGAGATTGGCCTGTGCGGCGGTGACGGTGGTGGCGTCCTTCAGGCGGGCGACCGCGTTTAAGTTGTGAAAGTCGCGGCGGGTGCGGTTTTCGCCTTCGAACACGGCCGGGACCCAAAGGCGGGCCGTGTCGGGATAGGCGAAGCCGGCGGGAGCGATGCCGACGACGACGCGCACGCGGCCGTTGAGTTCGAGAGTTTCGCCGACGATGTTCGGGCGTCCGCCGAAGCGCTCCTGCCAGAGCCCGTGGCTGAGGAGGACGACGGCATCCTTGCCAGGTTGAGCCTCCTCTTTGGTGAAGGTGCGGCCGAGGGCGGGCTGCACCTGGAAGACGCGGAAGAAATCTTCTGTGACGGCGACACCGGCATAGCGTTCGGGTTCGGCGTTTGGGGTGGTGAGGCCGAAGCCGACGTTGAGATACGCGGCCATCGCGGTGAAGACGCGATTCTGCTGGGCGAAATCGAAGTAATCGCCGGCGGCGTGGGGCATGTTGTCGATGCTCTTGCTCATCAGGGTGGACCGGACGAGGACGAGCTGTTCCGAACGGGGAAAGGGGAGAGGGCGCAGCAGGACGCCATCCACCACGCTGAACATGGCCGTATTCGCGCCGATGCCGGCGCCGAGAGCAACCACGGCGGCGAGCGCGAAGCCTGGATTGTGGCGCAGGAGGCGCAGGGCGTGGCGAAGGTTGGCAACGGTCATTGGAGGAGAGACGGACCTCGCGGTAAATCGTTTGCGCGAGGGGCTACGGAGCGAAGCCAATTTTGCGAATTGGCTACTGAATGCTTGAGTTTACGGCGATGGTGCGAGGCGCTGGCCACAATTCAGGATGACAGAGGGAACCAAGGATTTCGGGTGGTTCGGAGGTGAAGGGCCGGGCGAAGTGATTGAGCGGTTGAGGGTTCGGAGTGATGCGAGATTCTGCGACTTGCTGTGACCAGGGTTCCGGGAGTGAGATTCTGGAGGCATGACCTTGCCCGAACGCGATCCTCGGATCTACTTTGCCGCCGAACGAACCTTTCTGGCGTGGATCCGAACGGGCTTGGCGCTGATGGGCTTTGGGTTTGTCGTGGCCCGTTTCGGGCTGCTGATGCGCGAACTGGGAGCGGCGGCGACGAATATCCCTTTGACGACTTCCGGCTTTTCGGTTTGGGCCGGGACGGCGATGGTGCTGGTGGGGGTGGCCGTGAACGCGCTGTCCGCAGTGCAGCACATCAAGGTGATTCGGGATCTGAATGAGGGGAAGGACGTAACGGGCAAGCCTTCGGCAACCGGGGTGGCGCTGGCCATCCTGTTGGCTGTGGTGGGAATCGCCATGGCGGTGTATCTGGTGATGATTCGCTAAGACAACAGAGTGAACCTCGCGGCGGTCTAGTGCGTAGTATGGTGCAATGCTTCGTGAACTTCGCCTTGCTCTTCGCGCCAATCTCCGCGACAAAGGCTTTGCGGCCACGGTCGTCCTGACCCTGATGGTCTGCATCGCCGCGAACGCCCTCACTTTTGCCGTCGTCAATTCCGTCCTGCTTCGGCCTCTTCCCGTTCCGGATGCGGGCGACATTGTCCTGATGTCGAACCGCTACCCCAAGGCTGGCGTCGTGGATTCCAACCAAAGCGGCCCTGGCGATTGGGTGGATCGGCAAAAGGACGTCACTGGACTCTCCGACCAGGCGCTTTTCCGTGATCGCAACCAGACGCTCGACTTCAACGGTACGCCGACGCGCACGCCGGCGATGGCCGTGACGCCGTCGTTTTTCGGGTTGGTTCGGACGCAACCGGCTCTCGGCCGCGCTTTTACGCCTGAAGAGGGTGAGCTGGGTGCGGAACGCAAAGTCATTCTCAGCCACGGATTGTGGCAGCAACTGTTCGCCGGCCGACCCGATGCCGTCGGGCAGGAGTTGCGCCTCAGCGGTCGCCCCTACACGATCGTCGGCGTGATGCCGGCGAATTTTAACTTCGTCAACGCCGAAGCGCGCATGTGGATCCCGCTCGCTTTCAGCGCCGAAGAAAAACGAGGGCATCACAGCAACAACTTTTACAACGTGGGCCGCCTGAAGCCTGGCGTCAGTATCGCCCGCGTGCAAGCACAGGTGGACGCTATCAATCGCGCCAACCTCGAAAAAGAGCCTGGCCTGAAAGATGCGCTGGTGAATGCCGGCTTCCATACCGCGGTGGAACCGCTGCAACGCATGCTGGTGAGAGACGTGGAAGGCGTGCTTTACCTGCTTTGGGGCGCGGCGCTGCTGGTGCTGCTGATTGGCGGGCTCAACGTCGCCAACCTTGGGCTGGCCCGGCTCGCGTCCCGCCGCAAAGAAGTGGCGACGCGCCTGGCGCTCGGCGCTACCCGCGCGCAGCTTACGCGGCAGTCCATTGTTGAGTCCCTGGTGGTTACTTTCGCTGGCGGAGTGCTTGGCATTGCCGTTGCTTATGGGCTTCTGCCCGCCCTTGCCGCGGCCGGCATCGACCGTTTTCCGCGTTCCGGCGAGGTTCGAATCGACGCAACTGTGGCGGTGATCTCGCTGGCGTTGGCTCTCGCGGTCGGTTTGGCGATGGGGCTGCTGCCGGTGGCCAACCTCTTTCGCACGAGCCTCAGCAGTGCGTTGCGTGAAGATAATCGCACCGGCACCAGCGGCACGAGCCTCAGCAGTGCGTTGCGTGAAGATAATCGCACCGGCACCAGCGGCACGGGCACTCGCCGGGTGAGGCAGATGCTGGTTGCGGCGGAAGTGGGGTTCGCCTTCGTGCTGTTGGTCGGCGCGGGCCTGCTGCTCTCGAGCTTCCGCAACCTGATGAACGTCGATCCAGGCTTCTCCAGCGCCGGCGTCCTCACCGCTTCCACATCTCTTCCTGGCGCTCGCTATCCCGATGAAGCGCAGCAGCGCGCGATGATGAGCCGCCTGCTGCCGGCGATTCGTCAACTGCCGGGCGTCACCGCAGTCGGCGCCACGACGACCATTCCGCTCAGCGGAAACAACAACGATAGCGTCATCTTTGCCGAAGGCTACGTGATGAAGCCGACGGAATCCGTGGTCTCGCCCTTCCAACTGCGGATAACGCCCGGTTACTTTGAGGCGATGGGTATGCCGATGGTTCAGGGCCGCGACTTTTCTGAGCGTGATCACGAAACTGCGGAACCGGCCATCATCGTCGACGAACAACTTGCCCGCCACTTCTGGCCGAATCGCGATCCGGTGGGCCAGCGCATGTACACGCCGGAGAGTCCGTCGAAGCTTACGCCTGACGCCAACACTCGCTGGCTCCGCGTGGTCGGCGTCGTCCGTTCCATCCGTCTTCAGGATCTGGCCTCCGGACGTGGCGTCGGCGCATACTACTTACCGTATTCGCAGAGCCCCTCGAGCAACTTCACCCTGGCCGTCAAGATGCTTCCGGGCGCCCCGGATGTGAGCCGCTCCCTGCGTGCCGAGATCGCGCGCATCGATCCCCAACTCGCCCTTTTCGAAGTCCGGACGATGACGGAGCGCGCCGGGCTCTCGCTTTCCTCCCGCCGTACATCGATGGCGCTGGCGATCTGCTTTGCGGCGCTGGCGCTGTTTCTCGCGGCCATCGGCATCTACGGAGTTCTGGCCTATCTGGTGACGCAGCGCCGTCGCGAGATCGGCATTCGCGTGGCTTTGGGAAGCAGTGCTCGGCAGGTGGTGCAGCTGATCCTCAAGGAGGGGTTCACGCTGGTAGCGGCCGGCTTGGCGGTGGGCCTCGTTGGAGCAGTCGCGATGCAGCGAGCCGTAGCCAACGAAATCTACGGAGTGCAGCCGTTGGATCCCACGGTGATCGCCCTCGTGGTGGCCACGCTGGCGGCCATCAGTCTTATTGCCTGCGTGATCCCGGCGCGCCGGGCGCTCCAGGTGGATCCGGCGATTGTTTTGACGGAGTAGGTCGTCATCGCGTCAGTTCGCCAAGCCGGTACGGAGGGCGTGGGCCCAGTCCGGGCGGTGGTGGCGGGCGGCTTGGGCGGCGGCGGATTCCCAATCGTATTCGAGGGCGATGAGTTCGGCGTTCCAGTGGTCGCCGGTTGCGGTGAGGATGGCGTAGCGGGCGTGTGGGGTGCCGGCTTCCATGGCGTGGGGGTGGGGAGCATCGTCGGTGTAGGCCGGGAGTCCGACGCTGCCGGGATTGACGATGAACTGTCCGTTGGGCAGGCGGACAGCGCCGGCTACGTGCGTGTGGCCGCAGAGGATCAGGTGGGCATCAACCTGGGCGCGAACGGCGATGGCTTCGGTGCTTGCCTCCTGCACGCCGTCCGTCCCGACGTCATGGAGGAAGTAGGTGAGGTCATCGTGTGGCGTACCGTGGCAGAGGAAGACGGTGGGGGTGAACCAGAGCGTGGTGGGCAGGGTGGCGAGCCATTCGCGATGGCTGGCTGAGATGGCTGCGTTGGTGAAGCGGTCGGTGGGTCCCATGGCATCGCGATGGAGCGTGAGCAACTGGCGTTCGTGATTGCCGCGAACGGTGGGCAGGCGGAGGGGTTCGAGGAGGTCGGCGGTTTCGGCGGGCCAGAGGGGGCCGGAGAGGAGATCGCCGAGATTGACGATCGTGTCAATGCCGCGGTGGGCGATGTCGGCGAGAACGGTTTCGAGGGCGGGCAGATTGCCATGGATGTCGGCGATGGCGGCGAAGCGCATCGTTTGATCGTAGCTTGAGTCTGCGGGGCCGGGAGATTCCTTAGGGTGCGTCCGGCGAAGGTAGGATTGAGGGGCAGGGGTCCTTGGGGCGATAGCGTACAAACAGGATTTGACCAAGCGCCCCGGCGGCGAGACCGCAAACGGTAGCCAGGACGATTCGAATACCGAAGTTGAACTGCAAGTCCTCAGCGAAGTGGGCAACGCCCATCGCAGTCCAAATGGTGAGGAGACTCGGAGCGAACATAGACCAGCGCTGAGGCCGGAGTTCGCAATGGCATCGCGGGCATACCACTGAAACGGTGAGTAACTCACTGAGGGGCAGGCGGCTTTGGCAAGAAGGGCAATGGGCGGTGAACATTCCATTCTCCTCACTCGACGAAGAAGCTTGCGACAACGCTTCTTGCGATAAATCCTAGCAGATCGGGCACCCAATTGGCGCCATTCGAGAATCACCCAGAATGGAGACCGCAGTTGCGCGGCCAACGAGGATTTGTTACCTTGAACACTGTTCAATGACGTTATCGAAGCGACGAGCCACGTATCGCGAGTCGCTGCGCCAGGAGATCCTGGATGCGGCCCGGGACTTGTTCGTGCAACAAGGCTACGAGGCGACGTCAGTGCGGCGGATTGCGGAGAAGGTAGGGTGTTCGCCGGGCATTCTGTATCACTATTTCGAGGACAAAGCGGCGATCATGGCGCAGTTGGTGCGCGAGACGTTCGGACGGTTAAGTGAGCGCATGTCGCGGATGGCTCAGGATGATGCCCCAGTGATCGACCGGCTACGGCGTGCGCTGCGGACCTACATTGAGTTCGGGCTGGAGCATCCCTACCATTACGCGGTTTTGTTCGGCAAGCCGATGGTGCAGGACGGCAAGATCATCGCTGTTTTTCAGATGGAGGGTGCGCGGTGCTTCGGTTGTTTGCAGGGCTTGACGTCGCGGGCGATTGCCGAGGGTGCTTTGCGAGAGGAGTTGCAGGACGAGGCGGAAGTTGCGCAGGCCTTGTGGGCGAGTGCGCATGGAATGGTGTCGGTGATGACGAATTGCCAGGGATTTCCGTTTGTCGAGCAGAGCCGGTTAATTGAGCGGCAGGTGGAAATCCTGGTTGAGGGTGTCCGTCGTCGTCCCTGATTTTTTTTGCATCCGGATTGAACGATGTTCAATCATCTGAGTCATGTTCAAGCGAGGGATCCGATGAATTTTGTGGCCTGGCAAATGCTGACGGGCGATCGTGCGAAATACCTGGGACTGATTTTTGCCATCGCTTTCTCCACGTTCCTCATGTCGCACCAGGTATCGATCTTTTGCGGTCTGATGAACCGGACCCGGTCGCAGATTCAGGACGTGCGGGACGCCAGTATCTGGGTGATGGACGCCAAAACGCAGTATCTGGACGAGGTGAAGGCGTTGACGGACCAGGATCTTTACCGGGTGCGCGGCGTGGAGGGTGTGGACTGGGCGGTCCCGCTCTTTAAGGGGACGTCGCGGGCGAAGGGTGCGGACGGGAAATTTCGCGGCGTGATCCTGATGGGGCTGGACGATTCCACGCTGGTGGGGGCGCCGCGCAAGGTCCTGCTGGGTGATTGGGCGGAGTTGCGGGCGCCGGAGTCGATTGCGATTGACCTGACGGGCTACCGGTTCTTCTTTCCCAACCAGGCACTGGAACTGGGGCGAACTTTGGATCTGAATGACCACCAGGTAAAGGTCGTGGCGATTGTCGATTCGTCGGCGCCCTTTGTGAATTTGCCGGTGTTCTACACGCGCTACACGCAGGCGGTGACCTTTGTGGGCCGCGAGCGGAACCAGATGTCGTTCGTGCTGGTGAAGGGGCGGGACGGTTTGGCGGATGCGGAGGTCTGCCGGAGGATTGTGGCGGCGACGGGGCTGAAGGCGGAGACCTCGCATGACTTTGGCTGGCAAACGATCTGGTACTACATCCAAAACACGGGCATTCCGATCAATTTCGGCATTACGGTGGCAATCGCGTTGATCGTCGGGACGGTGGTGGCGGGACAGACTTTCTATCTGTTCACGGTGGAGAACCTGAAGCAGTTCGGAGCCCTGAAGGCGATTGGGGTGACGAACTGGCGCATTGTCGGAATGATTCTGATGCAGGCACTGATTGTGGGCGCGGTGGGCTTCGGCCTCGGCATCTCGATGACGGCGCTTTTCTTTGACGCGACGAAGGCGAATCTGGACTTGCGCGGTTTCCGGTTGCTGCCGGAGATCATGTGGGGCACCGGCTTGGCGGTGCTGCTGATTGTGATTTTGGCGAGTGTGGTGAGTGTGCGGCGGGTGGTGGTGCTGGAACCCGCGGTCGTGTTCAGGGGCTAATGGCGATGAATGAACGAGCGGTGATTTGCGAGGGTTTGCATAAGAATTTCGGGACCGGCGAGTCCGCGGTGAAGGTGCTGCGGGGCGTGGATTTCGAGGTGAACTACGGCGAGATGACCTTTCTCGTGGGGCCTTCGGGCTGCGGGAAAACAACGTTGTTGAGCGTGGTGGCTGGTTTGCTGGATCCGACGGGCGGGGAACTGTCGGTGTTGGGGAAGCCAATCGCGAAGCTGGGCAGCCGGCAGGCGGTGCTGTTCCGGCGCGAGAACCTGGGCTTTGTCTTTCAACAATTCAATCTGCTGCCGTCGCTGACGGCGGCGGAGAATGCTTCGGTGCCGCTGTTGGCGGCGGGGTGGCCACGCAAGAGGGCCGTTGAAAAGGCGGTAGCGCTGCTGGAGGACCTGGGGTTGGGAGAGCGGGCACAGGCCAAGCCGAATCAGCTTTCGGGTGGTCAGCAACAGCGCGTGGCTTTCGCTCGGGCGCTGATCCATGAGCCGCGATTGCTGGTGTGCGACGAGCCGACTTCCGCGCTGGACGCGGAGACGGGGCATCACGTGATGGAACTGCTGCGGAAGTCAGCGGTGCGGCCGGATCGGGCGGTGCTGGTGGTGACGCACGACAGCCGGATCTACAACTTTGCCGATCGGATTGCGCACATGAACGATGGGTTGATTACGCGCGTGGAGGAACAGAAATATGCTGCTTAAATACGGGTTGCCTGCACTGGCGGGTGTGGCTTTGGTGCTGGCTTTGATGAGCGTGAAGCGGATGACGCCGGTGGACGCGAAGGTGCTGCCCCCCTCGCCGCCGCCGGCCGCGGCTTATCCGAATCAGGTGGGCGCAGTGGGCCTGGTGGAGGCATCAAGCGAGAACATCGCGGTGAGTTTGCCAGTGCCCGGGCTGGTGACATCGGTGCTGGTGAAGGCCGGCGACAACGTGCGCAAGGGACAGCCCCTTTTTGCGCTGGATGATCGGGATTTGCGAGCGGAACTGGCGTTGCGGCAATCGACGGCGGAGTTGGCGCAGGTGAAGCTGACCCGGTTGGAGGCCTCGCCGCGGCCGGAGGAGATTCCCCCGGCCGAAGCGCGGGTCCGAGAGGCGCAGGCGCAGCTGAGCGATACGGAGACGCAACTGCGGATGATTGAGGCCGTGAAGGACAAGCGCGCGATTAAGGAAGAGGACGTACAGCGCCGCCGTCGCGCAGTGGATGCGGCGCGGGCCCGGGTGCAGGAGGCGCAGGCGCAACTGAGTCTGTTGAAGGCGGGCACTTGGCGGCCGGATCTGGAAGTGGCGCGGGCGGAAGTGAAACAGGCCCAGCAGCAGGTGGCGCGGCTGATGGCGGATCTGGCTCGTCTGACGGTGACGGCGCCGATTGCGGGGCAGATCTTGCAGTGCAAGGTACGTCCCGGCGAGTACGCGCAAGCGGGGACCCTGTCGCAACCGCTGATCCTGATGGGCGACGTGAGCCACTTGCATGTGCGGGCCGATATTGATGAGAAGGACGCGTGGCGGGTGCGGCCCGGCGTAGCGGCGGTGGCGTCGGTGCGGGGCAATGCGGGGCAGCGTTTTCCGCTGGAGTTCGTGCGGCTTGAACCTTACGTGGTGCCGAAGCGCAACCTGACGGGGGACGCGACGGAGCGGGTGGACACGCGCGTTTTGCAGGCGATTTACCGGCTTCCAGCCGCGGCCGCACTGCACCCGGGGCAGCAGATGGATCTGTCGATTGAAGCTGTCCAGGGGGGGCGCTAGATGCTGCCGCTGATGCTGACGTTGTTGTCGATTTCGCCCTGGTGGAGCGTCTATGGCGATCCGCAGTTGGACGCGCTCGTGGAGCGGGGGTTGGCTGCGAATCTGGATGTGAAACTGGCGGCGGCGCGCGTGGCGGAAGCACGGGCTTTGACGGGTGAAGCGCGCAGTAAGTTGTTGCCGGCGGTGAATCTGACGTCGAGTGCGGGACGTTTGCGCGGTGGCTTTCAGCAGGGCATCGCTCGTATCCCGACGCTGCCAGGCGCCGCGCAAAGCGGCAGCTTTGTAGCGCCTTTTGATACGGGACTGATTCAAGGCGGGCTGGACATGCGCTGGGAGCTGGACTTCTTTGGTGCGAATCGTGCCGGGAAGGCGGCAGCGCAGGCGGACGTCGTTTCGCAGGACGAACTGCGCGAAGACATGGCGTTGATCGTGAGTGCGGAGGTGGTGCGGGCTTACGTGGAGTTGCGCGGCATCGCCGAGCGCTTGGCGATTACGGAACGCAGCCGCGCGGCGCAGCGGGAACTGTTGGAACTGACGCAATCGCGCGCAGAGGCGGGTTTGGCGTCGGAACTGGATGTGGAGCGGCAGCGGTCATTGCTGGCCAATACGGAGGCGACGATTCCGCCGTTGGAGAATGAACGGGCTTTGAGGATGAATCATCTGGCTGTGCTGCTGGGCGATGCGCGGACAGTGGTGCTGACTTCGGAAGCGGTGTTGCGGGCGCCGCAGTTGCCGGCGGAGCTTGATTCGGAGCTGCTGAAGCGCCGGCCCGATGTACGCGCGGCGGAAGTGAGAATCACAGCGGCGGCTTCACGTTTGAAACAGGCCCGGACAGATCTGTTTCCGAAGCTGGCGTTGAACGGTTTGATGGGGCGGCAGTCCACTTCGTTGACGGGCTTGTCGCTGGGGGGAGGCAACTTCTTCAACTTGGCGCCGCAGTTGCAGTTGCCGATTTTCTCGGGAGGGCGGATTCGGGCCAACATCGCCGCGGTGGATGCGCGTTTAGAGCAGGCGCGGATTGAGTACCAGAAGGAGATCCTGGCGGCGTTTGAAGAGGCGGCGAACGCTATGGCCGGGTATCAGCGCCAACAGGAGCGGGTGGCGCGGCTGAAGGCTGCGCAGGAGTCTGCCGCACGTTCGCTGGAACTGTCGCGGGAATTGACGCAGGCAGGTTTGGGGGATTTCCTGACGGTGCTGGACGCGCAGCGAACGCTGTTGGACGCGGAGTATCAAAGGTCGGCCGCGGGGACCGCGGCGCTGGTGGAGTCCGTGCTGCTGCACAAAGCATTGGCCGGCGGTTGGTGACCCTTTCTTCTTAGACTTGCCGAGCGTATAATCAGCGCACTCATGCGACTAATTGTGCTTGCGCTGCTCCTGATCCTGGCTGGTAATGCTGCCACGTTTAACCTGAGCTCGATCAATCCGGCGTGCACGGCCAGCGGCGGTGCTTCAGGATTTTCGGGTGGCTCATTCGTTACGCTCAGCGGTTCCTGTAGCGGAGGAACGAGTGCCCTGATGTTTGGAACCGGGAGTGGCACGTTCGGTTCTCTGTTTTTTGGGTATGACATCGACGTCACGGGAGTGGTTCTGTCCGGTCAAATGGCTTTCTCCGTGAATGGCCAGAACATCCTGGTACAGAATTTGGACTCGGGGGGGAATCAGATGTTGGGGCCGTTATTCTCGGCGCAGGCACTGAATACCTGGGCGATTGAGCTCAACTTTCTGGGATTACCGGGCAGTACGGTGACCTTCAACAACATCTTCATTTCGGAGTTTCCGCTGGGCAACGGGAGCAGCCAGGGCTCACCGCTGCCACCCACGGGAGGCGGTGGCGGGACTTGGATCTTCAACAATGTGCCTTCGGGACTGTTCTTCGATCCGCCATTCGCAAATGGGTTTGAATATACGGGAACCAGCGGCACAACATTCACGCAGATCACGACTCCCACGGGATTCGCGTCGCCATTCACGATTCTCTATGGTCCGGGTTTTGCCAATTCCACGGGGCCGGTGAATGGAGGCGCGACGGTGGACTTCACCGCCCTCGGCGGAGCAGTTGATGCTTTCCGTGTGACGGGCATCGATCCAACGGTGGATGCGGCCAACGCCCTTGCCTTTCCGTTGCAGATCTTCTTCTCGAACTCCACAGGGAGCTTCACACAAACGCCGCTGGAGGCCGTGCCGGAGCCAGGCACTTGGGGCTTGGCGGCGGCAACCTTGCTGGGGTTAGCCGGGCTGAGGTGGCGCGCGGCTAGCGGGTCATGCTGCCGGGGTTGAGGCCGGAGGCGAGGCTGAAGCCGCCGCCGAGAGCGCCGACGGCCGCTGTTTTGCGGGTGAGGCCGGAGAGTTCGCGTAGGCGGTAGAGAGACTCGATTCCGGTGCAGTGCGCGCCGAGGAGGTTCTGGAGGCTGAACTCTTTGAATTTGGCCGCGGTCCAGGCGAGCGTTTCTTCTTTGGCGTTGAAGAGATGAAAGCCGCCGATGGCGGCATGGATTGGGGCGCCGGGCTGAATGCGGGTGCGGGAGTAGTCAAGGATGTTGACGATGCCGGCGTGGCTGCAACCGGCGACGATGACGAGGCCCCTAGCCGTCTGAATGACGAGGGTCTGGTCTTCGGGCAGGTTATCTTCGACTTCTTTGCCGTCGGGGAGCCGCATGCGTCCACTGCCGCTCCAGTTGCGTTCGGGGTGTTTGCGGGGGACGGGTCCGGTGAGCCAGATGCCGGGGTAGAGTTGGCGGGGCTCCTTCACTTCGACGACTCTTCCACCCGCAGCTTCATAGACGGCTTTGGCGGAAACCATCTCATTGCCTTCGGCACCATTGGCGCGGGGACGAGGGTAGAACATGCCTTGGCCGGCGTAGGCCACAGAGAGTGCTTTCGGATTTCGTTTGGCGAGTGCCTGACGGAGCGTAACCAAGCCGGCGGTGTGGTCGAGGTGGTGGTGGCTGAGGATGACTTCCTGGATGTCGCTGATATCGAGGTTGAGCGCGGCGAGGTTGCGCAAGACGGTGTCCGGGTGGGCGCCAGTATCGAAGAGAATGCGGTGGCCATCGGCTTCCACGAGGGCGGCGAAACCCCATTCGCCGAAACCTTGGCCGTCGGCGAGCATGGTGGAGAGGATCCTGACGTTCACCGTTGCGACTTGAGGGGGCGGTTCGGCGGCGGTAAGCGAGGCGAGGAAGATCAACGCAAGCGTGGGGAGCATGAAGCTCATTGTGCCAAAGGGCGGCGGCGCGAGCGAGGTTAGGAGTTGCCGGGTTCTTCGCTGCCGAGGACTTTGGCACCCATGGCGCCGCCGACGCTGGCCATCATAGCGAGCGTGACGAAGATGGTGGCGAAGCCGAGCACGACTTCGGCCGGACGATCAAGCACTTGAAGCTCAGCGGGTTTACCGGCCTTCTCCAGCTCTTTCTGCATGGCGGCTTTGAAAGAAGGGTCGCTGAGGGCGAGGAAGGTGATGGTGATGAGCACCAGCAGGATGAGGAAGCTGAAGACGCCCGTGATCCAACCCAGTCGGGCCCCGCTTAAGACGGAAACGGGCTTGCCGCTGCGGGCGCGATAGAGGTAGACGGCGAAGAAGCCGGAGCCAAGGGCAAGGCCGAGCGAGGCGATGGTTTGCAGGCCGGGGTCGCCCATGACGCCGGCGACGCCGAGGAGCAGAACGGCGAGGGCGGCGGCGATCAGGCTGACACGAACGGCGAGTCCGTTCTTGAAGTTGATCTCGACGAGAGCTTCGGCCGCCAGCGCCGGACCGGTGACCGGTAAGGGCGGCGGGATGATCTCTTCTTCGACAACTGGCTCATCGTCCCGCATGGAGCGCCCGCACTTATGACAGAAGCGAGCGTCTTCGGGAGGGTAAGCGCCACAGGTACAACGCAAGTCCACGTCTTCAGGATATATC
Organism: Bryobacter sp.; assembly: GCA_022843605.1. Taxonomy (GTDB): domain Bacteria; phylum Acidobacteriota; class Terriglobia; order Bryobacterales; family Bryobacteraceae; genus JALHNI01. Next base: position 69,368 of record JALHNI010000002.1, on the reverse strand, counting down.
CTGTAAGGCAATGGCCGCACATACAGTTCTTGTTCTGGGAAATCCGACTGCCCGTCATCTTCGTCTGCTTGACGAACTACCGCCCGAAACCAGCGTTGCGGTGGGAGAGACTTTGGAAGCATTCAAGAGTCTGGCTCCGACGGCGGACATCATCTTCCATACGACGACGGATGCCGCACTTTGGCCGGCGTTGTTGGAGATGACGCCCAACCTGAAGTGGGCGCATTCGCTTTGGGTGGGCATCGATAAGCTGCTGACGCCCGAGTTTAAGGCGGGCGCGATTCCGCTGACGAACGCGCGGGGCGCCTATTCGAAGTCGCTGGCGGAGTTCTGCATTCTGGGAATTCTTTTTCAGGCGAAGAACGTCCGGCGCTTGTTGCGGCAGGAAGCGGCGGCGCATTGGGAAAAATTTGACTCCACCGAGATCTACGGCCAGACGTTGGGCATTATCGGCTATGGCGATATCGGCAAGGAGATCGCGAAACGCGGCCATGGCATGGGCTTAAAGGTGCATGCGATGCGGCGGAATCCGGCGCAATCGGCAGGTGATCCGTTGCTTGAGAAGAGCTACGGGCCGGACCAACTGCACGAAATGCTGGCGGTTTGCGACTACGTGGCTCTCGCGCTGCCGCAGACGGCTGACACGGTGGGCGTGATTGGCGCGAAGGAGTTTGCGGCCATGAAGCGGACCGCGGTGGTGTTGAACGTCGGCCGCGGTACGGCGATCAACGAGGCTGACCTGGTGGCGGCGCTGCAGAACGGGACGATTCATTCGGCATCGTTGGATGTGTTCGAGACGGAACCGTTGCCGAAATCGAGCCCGTTGTGGGCGATGGACAATTGCTTCATCTCGCCGCACACGGCCGACAACACGCATACCTGGCTGGACGACTCGACGCGCATCTTCCTCGAGAACTTCAAGCTCTACGCCGCCGGGCAGCCGCTGCGGAACATCGTCGACAAACAGGCGGGCTACTAACCGATGAGCCTCACCGCGCAGGATGTGCGCGACGCGGCCCTTCGAATCGCCGACGGCATCAAGCGCACGCCGGTGATGACTTCGCGCAGTCTGGATGCGCGGGCCGGCGCCGCGTGTTTCCTGAAGTGCGAGAATTTTCAGACGTCCGGTTCGTTCAAGATTCGTGGCGCGACGAACTTTGCGCGGCAGATTGCGGTGGAGGACCGGCCGAAGGGCATTGTGGCGGTGTCTTCGGGCAACCATGCGCAGGCGGTGGCGATTGCGGCGCAATCGCTGGGCATCCACGCCACGATCATCATGCCGAGCGACGCTCCGCGGGCCAAGCTGATCGCGACTCGGGATCGTGGTGCGGAGATTATCCAGTACGACCGACTGACGACGGATCGAGAAGTGCTGGCGCGCGAGGTCTTGGCGCGCACCGGCGGCACGTTTCTGCATCCGTTCGACGATGAGCGGACGATGGCGGGGCAGGGTACGCTCGCGCTGGAATTGTTGGATCAGGTGAGTGATCTCGATGCGTTGCTGGTGTGCGTCGGCGGCGGTGGAATGATCGCCGGCTGCGCGACGATCGCGAAGGACATTAACCCCGGGATCCGGGTGTTTGGCGTGGAGCCGGAGTTGGCGAATGATACCTACCTGTCACTTCGGGCCAAGGAGCGCATTACGGTGGATAACTCGGCGACCATCGCCGACGGCTTGCGGACGCCAAAGCCGGGTGCGCTGACCTTCCCGGTGGTACAGAAGCTGGTGGAAGATGTTCTGCTGGTGACCGAAGACGAGATTCGTGAGGCCGTGCGTTTCGCGCTGGAGCGATTGAAGATCGTGATGGAGCCGAGCGGCGCGGTTTGTGTCGCGGCCGCGTTGGCGGGCAAACTACCGGCGGGCGTGCGCCGGGTTGGCTTGACGATCTCCGGGGGCAACGTCGATTTGGACTTGCTGGCGGAGATCGCGAAGGGAGACTAACGGCCGCGCAGGTAGGCGTCATCGCCTCGGCGCCAGTCTTCGCGGACGGGCGAGAAGACGTCGATGGCGAGCGAGTCTTCGAGGGCTTCGACACGATGCGGCAGGTTAGGGGCGATCTCCATCACTTCGCCGCCGGCAATCTCCAGCGTTTGCTCCGGGAAGATGAAGCGCAAGCGGCCGCTGACCAGAATCGTCATCTGCTCGTTGATGTGATGGTGCGTCTGGACCACGGCGCCGGCCTTCAGTTCCAGGCGCGAAAGCGTCGTGTTGGTGCCGTGAATCACTTGGCGCACCAGGAGCTCGTTCATTTGTTCCCGCGGGAGATCGTTCCAGGAGTGAAGCTTCATTCGGGCCATATGATACCATCGAAGTTACGTGCAAAAGAATGGCCCAGAGCGGAGTCCGGACCAAATTCACTGCCGGAGGCTCACACTATGAAGGGCGTTGTGCTCGCGGGGGGCACCGGTAGCCGGTTATTCCCCCTTACCAAGATCACCAATAAGCATCTGCTGCCGATTTACGACAAGCCGATGATTTACTATCCGATCGAAACGCTGGCGGAAGCGGGAATTCGGGAGGTGCTGGTGGTGACGGGTGGCCGCAATGCGGGAGACTTCCTGCGCTTGCTCGCCAACGGCAAGGAATTCGGCCTGAAACAGATCAACTATGCGTATCAGGAAGGCGAGGGCGGCATTGCCGAAGCGTTGGCTTTAGCTGAGCATTTCGCCGAAGATGAGCCGATTTGCGTGATCTTGGGCGATAACTTGATTCAAGGGTCAATTTCCCAAGCGGTCCGCGACTTTGAGGCGCAAAAGGTGGGGGCCAAGATTTTACTGAAGGAAGTGCCCGACGCTTCGCGTTTCGGCGTGGCCGAGTTGGCGGGTGACCGGATCGTCGGGATTGAAGAAAAGCCCGAGCATCCCAAGACCAATCTGGCTGTGACCGGCATGTACATGTATGATTCTACGGTCTTCGAGAAGTGCCGTCATTTGACGCCTTCCCGCCGAGGCGAGTTGGAGATCACCGATGTCAATAATGCCTATATTCGCGAGGGTACTATGAGTTTTAACTACCTGGATGGCTGGTGGACTGACGCTGGCACCTTCGATTCCCTGCGGCGCGCTACGAATCTGGTAGCCGAGACCCGCGCCGGAGCGGCTCAGCAATGAGCATCGCGACGCCGAGCCGCGTACTCGAATGGGATGCCCTGGCGAACACCAAGGGCATCGGCAAGGTGATTATCAAGCCGGAGTCGCCCGACCTGATTGAGGGCATCCGGATCCATCCATTCCCCCTTTTCCCCGACGATCGCGGCTACTTCCTCGAGGTGCTGCGGGTGGGCGAGGGCATGCCGGCCGGTTTCCCTACCACGTCCACCCAGGTTTCGGCGGCCTTAAGTTATCCCGGCACGATCAAGGCATTTCACTATCATCGGCATCAGACTGACTTATGGGTGCCGGTGCAAGGCATGTTGCAAGTGGGGTTAGTGGATTTGCGCCCGGATTCGGCGACTTACGGCGAGCGTAATACGTTGTATGTCGGCCACTTACGGCATTGGCAAATTTTGATTCCGCCGGGAGTCGCGCATGGCTACAAGGTGATTGGCGAAAATGCGGCGATGTTGGTGTATGTGACGGATCGTCACTACAACCCGGCGGACGAAGGCCGCATCGCCCACGATCATTCCGGACTGAATTACGATTGGGAACTACAGCATAAATGAAACTCGTGGTTACCGGCTGCGCCGGATTTATCGGCTCAGCTTTCGTTCGCACGACATTGGAATTGAATGCTGCTTCGCGCATCGTAAATCTGGATAAGCTGACTTACGCCGGCAATCTGGAGAATTTGGCCTCGGTGGCTCAGGACCCCCGTTACCGCTTTGTGCAAGGCGACATCGCCGACGCGGCGGTGGTGGAGGCGTTGCTGGCGGAAGAGAAGCCGGATGCGATCGTCCATTTTGCGGCTGAGTCGCATGTGGATCGCAGCATTCACGCGCCTACGCCGGTGTTCGAGACGAACCTGCGCGGCACATTCACGTTGCTGGAAGCGGCTCGGGCGGCCAAGCTGGCTCGCTTCGTTCATGTTTCGACGGATGAAGTGTATGGCTCAATTGACGCTCCGCATGAAGCGGACGAGTCTTATCCGTTGAAGGCATCGAGCCCCTACTCCGCATCGAAGGCGGGTTCCGACTTGCTCGCGCTTTCGTACTTTACGACTTACAAGCTGCCGGTGCTGGTGACGCGCGCGTCGAACAACTATGGCCCGTTTCAGTTCCCCGAGAAGCTGATTCCGTTGATGATCTCGAATGCGCTCGACGGTCGCGATCTGCCGATTTATGGGGATGGCCAGCAGGTGCGTGATTGGCTTTACGTTGACGACCATTGCGCCGGTATTCGCGCGGTGCTGAATCAGGGCCAGGCGGGCGAAGTTTATAACATTGGCGGCAACTGTTCGCTGCCGAATCTCGAAGTGGTGCGCCGCATTCTGAAGGCGACTGGCCAGCCGGATAGCCTGATGAAGACCGTAACGGATCGCCCGGGTCACGATCGCCGCTATGCACTCACCAGCGAGAAACTGGAGAAGGAAACGGGCTGGTCGCCCCAGATGGACTTCGATCGCGGTTTGGCGTTGACCGTGGACTGGTACCGTGACAATCGCGAGTGGGTGGAACGTGTACGGAGTGGAGAGTACCGCCGCTTCTACGATGTCAACTACGCCCAGCGCTAACCGCCGAAGGTTCGGCATATGATGGCGGAGATGCTTGCTCTCCTCGTTGGCCTGTTGCTGGCCGCTGATTCGCCGATTGCCAAGGGCGCGCGGCCGATGCGTCTGGATTCGGGGGGTGCCGGGGAAGGTCCGGCATGGAGCCCGTCGGGCAGTCTCTACTACAGCGGAGGCGGAAGGATCCATCGCCGGGACGCAACCGGAAAAACAGAAGTGTTCCGGGCTGACTCTGGCGGATCGAATGGCTTGCTTTTTGACCCGCAAGGCCGCCTGATCGTGTGCGAGGCGAAGAACCGCCGGGTGACGCGGACGGAAACCGACGGCAAGATCACCATTCTGGCTGACCGCTACGATGGCCACCGCTTCAATCAACCGAACGACCTGACGATTGACTCGAAGGGGCGCATCTACTTCTCGGACCCGCAGTACGGTCCGCGAGACGGCATGGAGATGCGCGATGCGGAAGGGCGCCTAGTGGAGGGAGTCTATCGCATTGACGCGCCGGGCAAAGTTACCCGGATTATCACGCATGAGGCGGATCGGCCGAATGGCGTGCTGGTATCGCCGAAGGACGAGTTTCTCTACGTCGCCGACAACAATAACAACAGTCCAGGCGGCGCGCGGAAGCTCTATCGCTTCGATCTGCGAGCGGACGGGGCGATCGTGGCAAGGTCGCGCAAGCTGATTTTCGACTGGCAGAACGGGCGGGGTCCTGATGGCGTGAAGATGGATCAGGCGGGCCGCCTGTTCGTGGCGGGAGGGCTGAACAAGGCCCATCCGCCGCACGAGACCGACCAGTTCAAGGGCGGCATTTACATCCTCTCTCCCGACGGCAAACTGCTGGACATGGTTCCGGTGCCGGTGGACGAAGTGACCAACTGCGCCTTCGGGGGGAGCGACTTGAAGACGCTGTTCATTACTGCCGGGGGCACTCTGTGGAGCATTGCCGTAGACACGCCGGGACGGGTGCCCTACCAGCAGGGAAAGAAATGAGGAACGAGTGCTGAAGAAAGCTTTGATCTTGCTGTTGGGTCTCTCAACGCTGCTGTTGGCGCAGGATATCGCTGGTACCTATACGGGCACTCTGACGGCGGAGACGCCGGAGGGAGGGCAGGGCGGTCCGGCGACGGTGGTGATTCGGCAGGAAGGCCAAACGTTGTCGATCACCGCGGGTCCACAGCCGGATCAGCAGCGGCCGGCGAGCAAAGTCGTTCGGACCGGCAATCAACTGAAGTTCGAGATTCATCCTCCGGGAGACGTTCCGCGGACGATGAGTTTCGTTTTGATTCTGAAGGACGGCAGGCTCACTGGAGATGTCACGCTGACGCAGGAAGGCGACACGCGCCGGGCTAAGCTCGATGTGACGAAAGAGTGATTGAGAATTGCTTCTCACGACCTCCAGCCGGAATGGGTGATAATTCGAAAGATGTCCTACCCGCGCGTCCTCGCCCTGTTCGCCCTTGCTACCTGTCTGCTGCCCGCTCAGCAACCGAATCGGACTCCGGCAAAGCCCAAGCTGGTGCTGATGATCGCTGTGGATCAGTTTCGCGCTGATTATCTGTCCCGCTTCCGGACGGAGTATAAGGGTGGGCTGGATCGCTTGCTGCGCAACGGTGCCAACTACGTCAACGCGCACCTGGAACACTACCCGACGGTGACGGCGATCGGCCATTCGACGATGATGTCCGGCGCGACGCCCAATTGGAGCGGGATCGTCGGCAATGACTGGTATGACCGTGAATCGGGCAAGAGCGTCACCAGTGTTTCCGACGACAACACGAAGCAACTGGGAGGCAGCGATACGAAAGGTTCATCGCCGCGCCGCCTGCTGGTGAGCACCGTAGGCGACGAGATGAAGCGTTCGCACCGGGACGAGCCCAAGGTCGTCGGTATTTCCATGAAGGATCGTTCCTCCATTCTGCCTTCGGGGCACATGGCGGATGCCGCTTACTGGTACGACACCAAGACCGGCGATTTTGTGAGCAGCACCTACTATTTCCCCGAGCTTCCGGCATGGGTGCAGGGCTTTAATCAGCGCCGTCCGGTGGATAGGTTTGCCGGGGCCAATTGGATCTACGGCAAGGCGACCAACGAAGTCACCAAAATGCCTGAGGCCGGGGCTCTGCTGCCCGCCGCCGTTTACTCTTCGCCGTTCGGTAACGAACTGCTGGAACAATTTGCAGAAGAGGCAATTCGCCAGGAGAAACTGGGCCAGCGCGGAGCGACGGATCTGCTGACTCTGAGCTTCTCTTCGAACGATGCGATTGGTCACGACGTCGGTCCGGATTCGCCGCAGGTTCATGACGTTTCGGTCCGTACCGACGCCATCCTGGGCAAGCTCTTCCAGTACCTCGACCAGACGGTGGGCATGCAGAATGTCCTGGTGGTGCTGACGGCAGACCATGGCGTGTCGCCCATTCCCGAGGTCTTGACGAAGGACAAAATGCCAGGTGGACGCCTGGCCAATAACCTGATTTTTGAACCGATGGAGAAGGCGCTCGATGCCCGCTTTGGCCCCGGGAAGTGGATCGTTTCGACGGCCGGGACGTCCCCCTATTTCAACTGGCCGCTGATTCGCGAGAAGAAGATCGACCCCCGCGAACTGGAACGCGTTGCTGCGAATTCCATCGCGGAAGTGCCGCATGTCCTGCGTGTATTTACCCGTCAGCAGATGTTGAACGGAGAGGCGGCCGACGATAAGATCACGCGGCGCTTACTCCGAAGCTTTAACGCGCGGCGTTCCGGTGACCTCGAGATTCTGCTGGATCCGTACTGGATCCGTGGTGGCGGCAAGGGCACCACCCACGGCACTCCGTACTCGTACGATACGCACATTCCTCTGATTTTCATGGGTCCTGGCATTAAGCCCGGACGGTACGTGCGCTCTGTCGCCATGAATGATCTGGCCGCGTCGCTGGCCATCTTGCTAAATGTCGAGACCCCGAGCGGCTGCGTGGGCGAGCCATTGTTCGAGATGATGGCCGGCACCAGCAATTGAGCTGAATCCGATTTGCTCTGGTGGTCGTATACCAACCCGAGACTAGACTTTTCGTGACACGACGCCTATCGCTGTTTTTCGGGACGATTGCACTTTGGGCTCATCCCATGGGCAACTTCAGCGTCAACCATTACGCGCGGATTGATTTAAATCCCGGTGTCGGACAGGTCACTTATGTTCTGGACCTCGCCGAGATTCCGACTTTCGAACTGTTTCAGCAATGGAAGGTAGATGAGCCGCAACCCGCAACGATCCAGGCTAAGGCTCAGACGCAGGCGAAGGATTGGCTGACGAATCTGGCAGTCACCGAGAATGGCCAAGCCATCTCTCTGCGCCTGAGCACGGTGAAAAGCCAGGTGGTGGATGGGGCGGGCGGGATGCCCGTTTTGCGAGTGGAGATGCTGGCTGACTTCCCGCTGAGTTCAGGCCGGCTGCACTATCAGGACCGGAATTTTCCCAATCGAGCGGGCTGGAAAGAGATCGTGATTCGGCGGGGGAATGGCGTGGCGATCAGCCAGTCCAGCCAGACCGGAGGTGACCTGTCGAAGGCGCTCACCGAATACCCTGCTGACCCGACGGTGGCTCCGCCGCAGCAGTTGGAGGCCTCGGCGACCTTCAACGTGCTGGCCATTCCGCCGGTGACAGCCGCGCCCTCACTTGAGGTGGTGCCGAAGTTGCAGAATGAGCCTTTTGTCGCGCCGCAACCGATTCCGGCGGGGACTGTTGTGCGGGGGGACTTCCTTTCGCGACTCCTCAAGAATCAGGACCTTTCGCTGGGCATGATTCTTCTTGGGCTCGGGGCTGCTTTTGGGTTGGGAGCCTTGCATGCGTTATCGCCCGGGCACGGCAAGACGATCGTCGCGGCGTACCTGGTGGGGAGCCGGGGAACTCTGAAGCATGCGCTATTTCTGGGCGGGATGGTGACCTTCACGCACACGCTCAGTGTGTTTCTGCTTGGTCTGGGCGTGCTCTTTTTCCAGCAGTATGTCGTGCCGGAGCGCATCATCCCGCTGCTGGGAGCGATTTCGGGTTTCTCGATTGTGTGTATTGGTGGCTACTTGCTTTATCAGCGTACGCTGATGCTCGCCGGCCATGGCCATCACCATCACGACCACACGCATGAGCCGGAAACTGTAGTGACGGAGAGTGTTCCCGGGCAGCCGGCTTTCTTGTCGAAAGTGGATTACCAGCGAACGACGGTCCTGGTGCATTCCCATACCCACGACGGGCATTCTCACTCCCATGCGATGCCCGACGCAATTACCTTAAGGGGCCTGGTGGTGCTGGGGGCTTCCGGCGGACTCGTTCCCTGCCCCTCGGCGTTGGTGCTGATGCTGAGCTCGATTGCCCTGGGCCATACTGCTTTGGGACTTACTCTCCTGGTGGCGTTCAGTGCTGGTTTGGCGCTGGTGCTGATGGCCATCGGCGGCCTCGTGATCTATGCAAAAGATCTAATTCCTGACTCCACCGCCACGCACCCTTTCTTCCGCTTTGTGCCCATCCTTTCAGCAGTGGCCGTGATGATCCTGGGCGTGCTGATGACCATGACTTCACTGGGCTGGGTGCAGACTCCGCTGGCCGGCTAGTCCACCAAAACAATTGTTTCGCTATTAGATCCAATCGCCACCACCTCTCGTAGTGCCCATTGGGAGATTCTCCGGAGGATCTCGTCAGTGGACTTGCAAACAATCCATCTAGGAGGTGGAACCAATGATCCAACGTATGTGTCGAGTAGCATCGGCCGCTCTGGTGCTGGTGGCGAGCGGATTTTCCGCAAGCCATCGCAACGGGCCCTTGCTTCTCGAAGACCAGACCGCCAACCTGAACGACTTCTACTTGTTCCGTAGTTACGAATCCGGCCGCAACGACCGGGTGGTGATGAGTATGAGCGCGCAGGGCTTTCAGAACCCCGGTAACGGACCCAGTTACTATAAGTTCTCCGACAGTGTCCTTTATCGTTTCAATGTGAATAACTCGCGAGGTTTGGATGGAGCACCCGATATCCAGATCGACTTCGTCTTCAAAACGACGTTGCGCGAGAATCCCACGTTCCTTTCTTACTTCGGCGTGATCGACTCGATCGATAGCGCCGGCATCCTGCTTTATCAGACTTACACAGTCGTGGTGCGGGATCTGAAGAAGGGGACGTCCATGACGTACGATCGCGACAAGAACGGACATCTGCTGTCCGTTGCTCCACCTAACCAGGGTCCGAAGGCAACGCCGAACTACGAGGCGAAGCTGGGAGCTCCGTCCGTGTTTGAGTTGCCGAATGGGATGCGTGTTTTCGCGGGACCGCGTGACGACGCCTTCTACTTCGACAGTGCTTCGACGTTCGACTTCCTGAACTTCCGCTCTCCGGCCCCGGTGCTGGCGGGCGCGGCCGATCAGGGCCAAGGCGCAGCTTACCCGGCCGCGGCCGATGGCTTTGCCGGTTACAACATCAGTCTGATTGCGGTGGAAGCGCCGATCTCGCAGCTGACTGCTGATGGGTCAGTGCCGACGAATGCCTCCGATCCGAACGCGAAGATTGCGGGCTGGGCCGCGACGCTGCGCCAGTTCGTGACGATCCGACCCAGTCCTGATGATCCGATTCACGTGGGGAACTACGTGCAGGTTGATCGCGTGGGCAACCCGCTCACGGTTGAGCTGCTGATTCCCCTGCCGATGAAGGATCGTTGGAACCGCAACGATCCGGTGAACGATATGCAGTTTGCGCCGTTCATCCGCGATCCGATTTTCGTTTCGGCGGTGCTGAAGGGTGTGTTTAACCTGAACACGGCTCCCGCGCCGCGGATGGACTTACTCGGCGTCTATGTGCCGGACATCACGCGGATCGACTTGACGATCGCGCCGAAGGGCCCAGCGGATAGCGGTTACAGCCGCTTGGGGCCGTTGGGTGGGGACAATGCCGGATGGCCGTTCGGTGGCCGCCGCATCGGTGACGATGTGGTGGATATCGGCTTGCGCGCCGCGGCCGGTGTGCTGGTTCCAGGTTTCGGTGCCGCCCCCAATAATCAGTTGGGTGACGGCATCAACTCGAACGACATACCGTATCTGAATCGGTTCCCATTCCACGCTCCTCCGCATGCGGGTTTCCTGCATAGCGGTCTCGAAGGCACCAACGGCCGGGGTATTTCCACGCAGTAAGGCAACTCGGGGGAAGTGCGTCGCGTCCGGAAGCGCGTCCTTCCCTCACTTTCTCCAATGAGGACAGAACGATGAAGATGATTTCTTACCTAATGGCTGCCTGCGGTCTGCTGGCCCAGAGTGCAGAGCCTGATCGATTGATGGCCGCGCTGAAAGACAGGACAATTGCCGACCAGATTTCGCGGATGAAAACCGATGATCGGATCAAGGCCTACGAAGCCATGGCGACCTATCAGAAAGACAATCTGCACTACCAGAATTTATTGGCGACGGCCTATATCCAGAAGATGCGCGAGACTGCGAACCCGGACTATCTGACGCGCGCGGCCGGGATTGTTGATGCCGTCGTGAGCGCCGACGGTGGCAACTACGAAGCCCTGCGGCTGCGCAGCCAGATCGAACTGGAACGCCACAACTTCGCCGCGGTGGCGAGCGTCTCCCGCACGCTGATCAAGATTGCTCCGGACGATCCTTGGAACTGGGGCACGCTGGGAGATGCGCTGATGGAGTTAGGGCAATATGAGCCCGCGGCGGACGCTTATCAGAAGATGATGTCGTTGCGGCCGGATCTGGCGAGTTACAATCGCGCGTCCTACTATCGCTTCGTGATGGGCGACGTGGACGGGGCGATTCGGGTGATGAAACAGGCAATTCAGTCCGGCAGCCGGTCGCCGGAGAATGTTGCGTGGTGCCTGGTGGACCTGGGCAACATCTACTTCAAGACCGGCCAACTGGACACCGCCGAACTGGCGTACAACGCAGCGTTGAAGGTCTTTCCGCAGTATCATGCCGCGTACTATGGCCTGGGGCGGCTGCATGCCGCGCAAGGTAAGTACCCGGCGGCAATTCAAGAGTTGAAGCAGGCTCAAGCCGCCGTGCCGATGGTGGAGTATCTGGCGGCGCTGGAGGATGCGTATGCCGGCGCCGGCTTGAAGGACGAGGCGCGTCGTCAGCAAAAGATGATCGAGGCGGTCGACCGCCTGGAGCGGGCGAACAATCAGGCGGCGAACCGAGGGCTGGCGGTGGTTTACGCCGACCATGACCGCCAGCTGCCGAGAGCGCTCGAGTTGGCGCAGGCCGAACTGAACGTGCGGCAGGACATCTATACCTACGATGCCCTGGCCTGGGTGCTGTACAAGAACAATCAGCACGCGGAGGCATGGGCCGCGATGACCAAGGCTTTGCGCCTGGGCACTCCCGAGCCGTCGTTTCACTATCACGCGGGCATGATTGCCAAGGCCATGGGCCGGGCGGAAGACGCGCGCAAGCATCTCGAGAAGGCCTTAGCGCTGAATGCGAAGTTCGATGCCCACCAGTCGAGGTTGGCGGAAGCCGCGCTCAACTCGATGAAGATTGCCGCGAAAGGAAGCGAGTAAGTCGATGAGACATACCTTGATTCTGGTGTGCGGCACGCTTGCGGCGGCGACAGGCGAGGAGAACCTGGGCCGCCTGTTGGATGAAAAACTGACGACTGCCCAACGCAATGATGCCTGCTACGCCTTGCGCGGCAGCCGGGCCCCGGAAGTGAACACCGCCATGCGCCGGGTGCTTTCGAGTGAGGTGGTGCGAGCTTGCGCGGCTCGCCATTTGCGTGAAGCCGGTGCGGTGGATGAACTGAAGGACGCCCTTTCTGAAGAGAATGCGGACATCAAGATCGCGGCGATTCGGGAGATGGGACTTCTGCGTCGGCCGGAACTGCTACCGCTGCTTGCTCAAGCCGGACTGGACCCGAATGCCCTGGTGGCGACGAATGCGGTGGATGCGTTGGCCCAGTATCAGGGCCGGCAGGCACTGCCCCATCTGATTGCGATCGCGAAGGCGGGCCGCATGGCGGGCGCCACGGCGTTGGCTCGCGCCGCAGTGTTTGCCGATCCGACTGTGGTGGCCGTAGCGCGACAGTATCTCGCAGGGGACGACGTTGCCGCGCAGGTGATCGCGATTCGTGTGCTGGGCGACCATGGTGACGATTCAGACCTCCCCCGGTTGCGACCAATCGCGGCGCATAGTGAAGCGCTGCCGTCTCAAGGCCGTGGCTTTGGGATGATGCCCTCCATCGATCTGGGAAAAGTGGCGAAAAACGCAATCCGCCAGATTGAGGCGCGCTAGTCGACGGAGACCTTCGTGCCGCGTTGCTCCTCCTGGTGGGAGAGAGTTTCGATGCGTTGATCCAACAGGTCTCGAAGGCCTTTCAGCATTTCGACGCCGGCGTTGCGGAAGTGCTGGTTGGCTGAGTCCGGCACGTTGAGGGCTTGGCGCACGGCGCGCGAGAGCTCCGGCCCAATGCCGGAACAAACACAATCGGGGCATTTCTTCTCCATTTAGGCACTCCTCTTTTGATTATCGGCGGACTCGAGTTCGACAAGCAGATAGCCGTTTTCGAGACGCGCACGTCGCGGCGTCAGGGCGGTCATGGTGGCGGGCAGGCCGATGTGCCGCCGCAAAGCGCCGATCTCGACGATGAGTTCGTCGTTCTTCTTGAAGAGGCCGATTTCGCCCTTCTGGGCGAAGGGCATGTGCAGCCGGACGGCGTAATGTTCGTCGGCGAGTTTCTCGAAAGTGTAAGCGCGCTCGGTGCGGAGGGCAAGCGAGGGGTCCTCATCGTCGGCATAAGCGGCGGAGGCGAGGCGCTCAAGCCGATCCATACCGACGACTTCTTCGGTGAAGAGTGGCACTTGGCGTACATTGAGCGGTTGAAAGTAGCGCTCGATTTCAACGAGGACGCGCTGCTGGTTCGCGCGCCAGCCGGAAAAGAACGAGTCCGACGCGGCTTCCGGTAGCACGCGGTTCACGATGATGTTGTCCACCGTCATGCCGTGCAGCGAAAAATAGACGAAGGCGCGCTGGGTTTCGCGGAGGACCATCTGTTCAGCATTGGTCACCAGCCGGACCGATGTTGCCTGCGGATCCTCGAGGATCTCGTCGATGCCCTCCAGGCGGCGGAAGAGATCGAGAAGGTTACCGAAGTAGGTATCCGGAGGCAGTTCGACGGGCGAGAGGCGGTTGGCCAAGGGGCGGACCGCCTTCAGAAGGTTCCGCTGCATGGGGAAGACGTGGCGCATGTACCAATCGAGGGTGCGGGGCATCGAAATGAAGCGGATGCTCTCGGCCGTGGGCGCGCAATCGAGCACGATGACGTCGTAGCGGTTGTCCTTGCGATAGAGGTTCACGTACATCAGCGCGCTGATCTCTTCCATGCCGGGGAAAATAGCCAATTCTTCAGCTTCCACGCCGCCGATGCCCGTAGTCCGCAGAACGCTGGTGATGTAGGCGGCGATTTCGCCCCAATGGCGCTGCACTTCGCGCTGGATGTTGAGTTCGAAGATATCCAGGTTGGGCCGCATGGTGAGCGGCTCGGAGGTACGGCCATGGAAGAGGTCGCCGGGGAGGTTGAAGGAGTCGCCGAGGGAGTGAGCAGGGTCGACGCTCATGACGAGCGTTCGATAGCCGCGCTGGGCGAGCCGGAGACCGGTGGCCGCGGCGAGCGAAGTCTTGCCGGTGCCCCCTTTCCCGGAGTAGAGGAGAATTCTCACGGCTATAGGATGCTGTCGCCGGCAGGATCGGCGGGAAGAATCTCCACGGCAAGATCGCGGGCCAGGCAGCCGGTCACGTTGGCCACTGCGAAACTGATTCCGTGCAGATTCTGGTTCGGTGGGCGGCCAGGGATGGGGCGGGGCCAGCCACTGGCGGCGTATTCCGCCGTGTAAGTGTCGCGAGGGACGGTGTCGTCCCAGGTAACGCCGATGACGCCAGGCAGCGTGCCTGGGAACGCGCCGGCCGCCGACACAATGCGAATGCCCAGGCCCTGCGCCTGTTGCACGCGGGCAGCGAAGGCGTCGCGATGGGCTTCGTTCGGTGTGCCCAGCGAGAGGTTGATCAGGGCCACCGGCTGCAGCAGGCACCAGTCGAGAGCGGCGAGCAGGACGTCGATCGACGTCACAAGCTGCTGGTGAAAGACCTTCGCTATGTAGAGCGAGATAGCGGGCGACTTCTCGCAAATGGCCCCAGCGACGGCGGTGCCGTGTCCGAGATAGTCCAGGTAGTTGCCGGGCAACTCCGCGGGGACGAAGCAGCGGCCGCCGGTGACTCCCGCCACGTGGGGATGGCGGGGATTGATGCCGCTATCGATGATGGCTACACCGACTGGCGGCAATGCACGGCTCCTTCGCGCAACTCCAGCACTTCGCCGGCGATGATCCGCGTCTGGTGCGTAATGATGAGGCCGGTTCGCCCGGCGAGCGCGCGTTGCACGGTGGCCATCACCTCGGTGGCGGTGGTTTCGTCCAGGGCCGCGGTGGGCTCATCAAGGATCATGATGCTGGGCTGGCGCAGCAGGGCGCGGGCGATCGCCACTCTTTGGCGTTCGCCGGCGGAAAGGGCCGTACCGCGTTCGCCGGCGGACTGAGTCAGCGGCAGGGTGAGCGCGGCGTCGCTGGCGGCCTGTTCGATCTCGGCGGTGGTGGCAGTGGGTTTGGCGTAAGCGATATTCTCGGCCAGAGTGGCGTTGAAGAGAATGGGAGTCTGCTCCACGACGGCGATCTGCTCGCGCAGCGGTTGCAGGGGCCATTCACGGACGTCGCGGCCGTTGACCAGAATTTCGCCCGAGGATGCATCGTAGAGGCGGACGATGAGGTCGGCGATGGTCGATTTGCCGGCGCCACTGGGGCCGATCAAGGTGTAAAGTTTGCCCGTTTCCATCCGGAAACTTGCGCCCCGCAGCACGTTCTCGAAGTGGACGTCGCGGAACTCGATCTCGCCGGTAGCGGGCGGAAGATCGGTGCCCGGGTCACTTACCTCGATGGGGATTTCGAAGACTTCGAAAACACGCCGTAGCGAGACGGCGCCGGTGATCAAGCCGCCATAGAGAGACATCAAGCCCTGCACCGGCCCTAGTAGACGGCCATGATAGGCGAGGAACGCGATCAGGGCGCCTAAGGTGAGCGTGCCTTCAAGCACCTGCTGGCCGCCCACCAGAAAGACGGCGGCGGTGGAGAGGGTGACGGCGGTGGCGGGGATGGCTCCGGCGAGAAAGTTCGTGCGCTGCATCTTGAGCAGCGCCTCGACGAAGCCTTGGTTCTCGGTGCGAAAGCGGTTCACCTCGCGATCCTGGGCGTTGTTGAGGACGGCGAGCCGCAAGCCGGTGAGCGTCTCGATGAGGAAACTGCCGATGCCAGCGCTGCGTTCGCGCAGAACGCGGACATGGGCGGCTAAGCGATGCTGCATTTTGCGGACCAGCCACAGCGTCAGGGGGAGGATGGCGATACTGACCACGAAGAGCAGCGGGCTGATGCGCAGCATCAGCGCTGTGGCGCCGGCGAGGAAGAGCAGGTTCGAAAGCAGCGCGAGCAGGGTGTCGGCCGTCACCCGCTGGACCTCTGCGACGTCATTGCTAAGGCGCGAAACAAAGTCGCCAAGGCGCGTTTTGGCGTGGTGACGCGGCGAAATCTGCTGTAAGTGGCGATACATGTCGAGCCGCATGGCAAAGAGGACGGCGGCGGAGACGCGGACGTAGGCATAGCTCGACGCGATGTTCAGCACGAAACCGGCGACGGTGAGCAGGCCCATGTATCCGGCGGAGCGGAAGAGGGCGTTCATGTCGCGCGCGAGTAGACCGTCGTCGATTAGACGCTGGTTCAGCAACGGAACGAGAAGTCCGGCCGCGGTAGCGAACAGGCTGAGGAAAATAATGTAGGCCAGCGTCCAGCGATGAGGGGTGAGATACGGCAGCACTCGACGGTATTCACTGAGTCTGGCCTCCATCGTCGCTTGGGTTAGTTGAGCACGGCGACAAGAGAGGTAGTCATGTCGGCGGCGACGTCCAGATCCTTTACCAACTGCAGTGTCTTGGCGTCGTACATCTCGATGGTGTTCCCTGCGCCATAAATGATGAGGTTTTTCCCGTCGGAGGTGAGGCCGAGCGAGAAACGGGTACGGCCAGCGAAGGTGGCTCGCTTGACGATTTTCGGGTTGGCCATGTCGATGACGACGAACTCCGTTAGACGGTCGCCATGCTCGCCGGAGATGGTCACACTGTAACCAGTCTTGCGGTCCGGGGAGAGCCGCAAGCCGGTCATGCCCTGGACGGCGGGGCCGACAGGAGTAAAGTCGATCTTGCGCGTCGATAGGTTGATGCGGGCGATACCCCACATGCGCTTGTGGACGATCGGGTCGGTACTGTTGAAGATGGCGGTCATCATGCCTGGGGCATCGTGCGGATCATCGGCGGGAGAAAGAAAAATCGTTTCCATGCCGGGGAAGGTGGGCCGCGCCAGTTGAATGGTTTCCACGAGTTTGAAGTCGGAGGTGTCAAAGATATAGATGTTGTCGCGGAAGGCCCACAGATACTTGCCATCGGGCGAGACCTTGAACTGTCCGCGGCCGCCGAACGCCGCCGCCTCCTTTGGAATCTCGAAGGTGCGGGTGATCTTCTTTTCGGCCAGGTCAACGACGGCGAACTTGGGCTTTTCGACTTCGAAGCGGTCGATCTTTTTCTCGGCGACGGTGACCGAAAGATACAGCAGTTTATCGGTAGGATCGAGCGCGCCGCCACCGATCCTGACTTTCCGGCTGGCCGTGCCGAGCGTGAACGAGTCGACTACTTTGCGGCTGGCCAGGTCGATCGTCTCTACGCCGGAATCTTTCACCGTGACAGCGATGATCTTCTTCTTGTCGTGCGAGGGCCAAAGCGTTCGCGCCACATCGGTCTGCAGCTTAATGTGATCGACGACCGCGACCTTGGCCTCGTCAATCACGATGAGATCCCTTGGCCAACCCCCGACATACAGCAATGTCGGGTCAGCGGCGAGAGCAACGAGTAAAGTAAGGGTCTGCATGGTGTTTATGGGAAGACGAGGTCGATGTTACGCCAATCCTTCGTGGCGCTCGCGCATTTTGAAGTCCAGTCGGGGTAGTTATTGTAATGGTCCGGTACCTGGGCGGGCCAGTAGCAAGTGACATAGCAATCGTAGAGATCGCGTTCGGCAGGTTGGCAGAGGCCGGCCGTGCCGCCGGCGGAGTCGACTTCCCAGCCTGGCGAGAAGACGATGGAACAGCCGACCGGATAGTGCGGCCGGGCGGCCGGACTGCCGCCTCCCTGCTGGAGGGCATAGATATCGCCATGCGCGGCGGCAATGTGCTGCTCAATGCGTTGCGCTTTCTTGTTGATGGCTTTCAAGTGTTTCATTGAAGGGGCTTCCTCTGCTCGAACTGATCCAGGAATGCGGGATTCTTGACGGCGATCTCGCCATAGATATTGAGGCAGAGGTCGGTCCAGCCGCGAATCCAATCGCAGAAATGTAAGTTGGGATGGCCGGTGTCGCCATAGCGGACAAAAGCTTCGTGATGGCAACCGCCGGCGCACAACGGTCGGGCGAAACAGGAGTGGCAGTCGAACTTGGCGCCGATGTGGCCTTTGTCGAGAAACTCTTTCTGCTTTCCCTTGTCCAGGCCGCCTTCCATCACATTGCCAAGTGCGTGCGCGTCGGAGTCGACGAAACGATGACACGGCGCGATGTCTCCGGAAGGTCCGACGCCGACCAGTCCAAGCCCGGCGCCGCAGGGGTGAGACTTATTGATGCCCGCGTGTAACTCGGCCAACGTGTCCGAGACATTCGAGAAGCCGTGCATCCGCCCGGCAATCGCCCAATCGCGATACTCCACAGCCAATTCCTTGAACTGTTCGAAGATGCGATCCATATTGTTGTTCTCGATGGTATAGAGCCGTTTCGGCGCGGCGGTGACCGGCGCGAAGCCGACTTCGGCGAAACCGAACTCGTTCCGCAGATGGTGGAAGATCTCCTTCACGCTGGTCACTTGCTGAGTAAGAGTAACGCGAGCGGCAATGGGGCGCGTGTTGTGTTTCTGAATCAGCGATTTTACCTTGGGCGCCAGGATGTCATAGCTGCCCTTGCCGTTCGCGTACACGCGCAAAGCATCGTGCATCTCCTTGGGGCCGTCCATCGAGACCGTGACGCCAATGCTGTGCTCCACCAGAAAATCGATAATCTCCGGGCTTAGCAATGTTCCGTTGGTGGTGAGGGAGAAGTCGAGATACTGTCCCGCCTCCTTTGCCTTACCGAGGGCGTAATGGACGACCCACTTCAGTAGCGGGAAGTTCATCAGCGTCTCTCCGCCGAAGAACGTGATATGGATCGCACGGCGGCCTTGCGAGGAGGCGAGTAAGTGGTCGACCGAAGCCTTGGCGACTGTCTCGCTCATGAATTTCGGCTTGCCATCCGGCGTGGCGACTTTGTCCTCGCCAAACTCGTAACAGTATTGGCACGAGAGATTGCACTGATTCGTGAGGTTGAGCACCAGCGACTGGAGGGGAAAGTCGGCGACGGGTTCCTGCGGCAGATCCTGATGACCGCGTGGATCGCGAATGGCTCGTGCCTCAAAGAGTTCGCGAATTGCCTCCTCAGCGTCGTCTTTCGCGTATCCACGATCGATCAGCGCCGCAAGTAACTCGTCGGCAGCGAGCGGCTGTTCGCGCAGCAGCAGAATCGCTTGACGGCCGGCGGGGCTGACGGCAAAGATGCCACCGCTCGGAACCAGATAGAGGAAATCAACGCTTTCCACCCGGAACTCGTGAAACTCGCCTAAGGAGAGCGGCGTAACGGTCGCCGTCATTGGGCGACCTCGGGCTGATCCCAGCGCATGTAGGCCGGAACCGTCACGATGAAGTAAGTCTTCGAAACGAGCGGCTTATCCGTGGCTGGAGGCATGTAAGTCGCCACCACCCAGACGTCGCCATAGTTGTTGGTCCCGAACTTGCGTTTTTCGTTGGGCCCCTCAATGTTGGGGGTAAACAGGCCTTCGGCGCTGAGCGAGCCGACGTACTCCTTGTCGTCGTCTCCGTAGTGTGAGGTGAACTCTTCAATCGACCACTTGGCCGTTACCGGACCGAGCAAGACATCGTCAGCCGTATCCGGTTTGCCGTCTAGTCCGTTCGACCAGCCCACGGCTTCGAATTGGTAGAAGCCCTTGGGATGGGTGGTGCCACCGAGACGGGCCAAGGCACTGGCGGGAGTCTTGATGTAGTCGACTTTCTGGTAAACGGCGAAGGCGCCGGGCAGGGAGGCTCGGCGAACGAAGACGTCTCGCTTGCCGGTGACGGCTTTGGCGTCGACGTCCACCTTAACCGTGAGAAGGGTAGGAGTCTGGGCGGTGATGCTGACGACAGAGATGCCGTTACCGAAATCGAGGTCCGCGGGCGTGAGTCCGGTTGGCAGACCATCGCCATAGACCTTAACCGTGGTGCTCTTGGTGCCGGCGGGGATCGCAAAAGTGTCCGTGGTGATCACGACGGGGCCATCGCCGGCGCGTTTCAGCGTTACGTCATAGCCGAACTCCTGGTAACCGCCCCAGAACCAGCGGCCTTCGGCGGATTCTTGATCGCGGGAGAACGCCACCACTTCCCGCTCCTCCCGGTTGCCCGACGTGCCTCGTCCGCGCCACGCGTAGCCCGTATAAACGACTCCCTTGCTAATGCGCGTAATTTTCTCGCCGGTCTTGAGCGAGACGAGCGAGGTCTTGGCCGTGAACTCGTCCGGGCCGGCACTTTCGATGGTCATCTCGCCGACAAACTTGCCCTTGCCGGGCTGGTAGGCGGAGACCGCCCAGCGCCCGGCGAGCTTGGGGGCGCGACGAGTCGCTTGCCACTGAGCCCATTCGGGCGTGTGAAGCCCGTTGGTCTTCGTGAAATGTTCCAGGGCGAGCTCGAAAGGCTCCTGATCAGGCGTTGCCGGCGCAGCCGGTGCTGGCCCACGGCCCCCGCCGCCCGCGCCGCGAGGCGGCCGGCGGAAGGAGGTGAACTCGACGACGGGGAAGTACCCGCGGTGCATGCTGGAGAGCAAGTCCCACTCAGACTTCGAGCGGCGCCAGGAATTCGGCTGGGCGACAGGATGGCAGGCGGCGCAGGCGTCCCGGACGGTGTCGCTGGGGAGCGTTTCTGTCTCCAACTGCCGCTTCTCCCAGTACCAGGCAACCGGTTTCGCCTCTTCCGGTGCCAAGCCGTGGCTCTCGCTCAGGGATCTGACGACTTCGCGAGCTTCGGCGGGGGTGATCGACAAGCCATTCAAGCGGACCATCCGTTTGATGATCTGCTGCCAGCCTTCGGGCGTCGTCCGCTCCCAGGAAATGCGGGTGAGGTGACCTTTTCCGTCGTCGCGATGGCAGCCGGAGCACTTGGCTTTGACGACGGCGTTGGTGACGGGGATCCCAGGCTCCTCCACCGTCTTGGTTGCCTCCGCCGCTGCCGGAGCCGTCGGCGCCTGAGCGAACAAAGTGAACGACATCCCGAACAGATACCCGGCAAGCACCACCCGAATTCGCATTGCACCCCTTCGCTAAATGTAACCGGCAAAAAGTCTTACTGGACAGTATTTCGCAAATCTGGCGTGGTTGCGAGGGTGGGCGGCGCGGACCGAAGAAATTAATCTTAGTTGCAATCTCCGGACGAGTCAACTTTATCTCCCAGGGGTCGGCATTCTATAGATAATATAGTATCATTATCATTCAATGATTCTCGTTTACACCCTCCTCCTGATGGCGGCATCGCTCGCGGCGCAAACCCCTGATTCCTGTGCCGGCCGCGTTACGGATCAAGCCGACCGCCCGCTCACCGGAATTACCTTGAGGCTGCGGCCAGGCGATTCGGCCGCCACCACGGATTCCGATGGCGCCTTCAACTTGCAGGCTGTCTCTCCCGGCGACTATCAACTCACGGTGACCGGACGCGGCTTCGTTCCTTATCAGGAAACCTTGCAAGTACCCGGACGTTGCCGCGATCTACGGCTTCGCCTCAGTAAGGTACAGACCGCCATCGAAGTTCGGGAGCCTTCGGACAGTTTCCTCGCGACAGCCTCAGTGAGCGTGACCAAATCACCGGTGAATCTGATCGATACTCCTTACGCCATCCAGGTGATTCCCCAAGCGCTGTTGGAAGACCGGAACATCCAGGACATCAAGGACCTCTACCGCAACATCAGCGGCGTGACGGACTCACCCTATTCGGCGATGACCTTTCGCGGCTTCACCCAGCGCGAGGTTCTTTTCAATGGCGTGCGGGGGAATCCCTACGGCAGCCTGGACAACGACATTAGCGACGCGGGCTTCAGCACCAGCCAGGGCCGCCTTTCGAACATCGAGTTTGTCGAGGTGCTGAAGGGACCCGCGGGCGTGCTGTTTGGCGGTGGTGAACCGGGTGGGGTGGTGAACTTCGTGACGAAGAAGCCCCGTCAGGTACCGGCCGCCGAAGCGTCTGTTCGCGCGGGAAGTTTTGGCCAACGCGCCGTTCACGGTGAGGTTACGGGGCCGCTGTTGCGGGCGAAGAACCTCTTCTATCGCGCGGCAGTGTTCGCGGAGGATCGCCGGGTGTTCCGCTACAACGCCGGCAACGAGAATCTGCATCTGGCTTCTGGCCTCTCCTGGCGAGCGGGCGAATCGACATCCGTTGGCTTCGAGTATGAATACATCGATCAGAACCTGTTGGCGAACCGGTTGCGGGGCATTCCCGTGAATGGAGCAGGCGGTTGGCTGGCGGCTCGCGAGTGGAGCGCCAACGAACCGTCTGATTCCTCGCAACTGCAGGCGCGCGTCTTTCAGGCTCGGCTCGATCATGCCTTTACCTCCACGCTGCGCTCTGACGCGACGTTCCGGTTTCTGAACTATGACCGTCCGGAGCGTTACCATGAGCCGCGCGGGATCAACGCCGATGGCCGGACGATGCGACGCGAGTTCCGGGATCAGTTTCGCGGCAATCAGGACTACTCGATTACGCTGAACGGCTATCAGCGAGTGATGAGAAACAATCTGGTGTTCGGCATGGAGGCGGTCCGTCAGGATTGGGTTGGCCGCTACGGTACAGCGCGGGAAGTGGAGCGCGGTGGACCGGTGCCGGCTATCGACTTGCTCGCGCCGGTCTACGGCCGCGGCGGCAACTACCCAATCAATCCTGCGAGCTACACGAACCAGAGCATCATTGCGAACCGTCAGGGCTACTTCCTCCAGGACCAGATTGAAGTGCATCCGAAGTTTCAAATCCTTCTGGGCGGCCGTATCGAGCGATTCACCGACGATGGCGTGGCGGCGAATATCCCACTACGTTCGAGCATCTCCGCGATGACGGGCCGGGCGGGCGTCGTCTATCGTCTGTTGCCCAAGCTCTCCGCGTTTGCCAGCGTCAGCAATAGCTTCAACCGAGCGCCCTCCCTCGCACAGACGCCGCTGGCCAACGGTCCACATGACCCCGAACGCGGACGTCAGGTGGAGGCCGGCATGAAGACTGAACTCAGTAATGGCCGGGTGCTGCTCACGGCGTCCTGGTTCCGCATTTCGAAGCGCAACGTGCTGCGGCTGGATCCGGCGTTCGGGCCGCGCGGTGATAACTTCTCCGCCGTCTTTCCGATTGGCGAAGTACGCAATCAGGGTCTGGAGTTCGATGCGACAGGACGCCTTACCCGCGACCTCAGCGTGATTGTGAACTATGCCTTCCTCGATTCGACGATTCTGGCGGATCGCTTCACGCCGTCTGCCGTTGGGCGCGCCCTGCCGAATGCGGCCCGGCACGCCGGCGGCTTATTCGTTCGCTATGACGTTCAACGCACCGGCACGGCCTTGCATATCGGCTCTGAAATGCGCGGCCGCCGCTATGAGCCCTATGCCGCATTTGCTGCCGCCGGCTATGGCATCTGGGATTTCGGTGTCTTTCAGAAGCTCGGCAAGAAACTCGAGTTGAGGCTGCAATTGGACAACTCATTCGATAAGCTATACGCCGCATCGTCCCTGTTTGCGGCGCGGGCTGGCAATATGCCCGGTGCGCCGCGGACCTTCACCGCGGGCCTGCACTTTCGAACTTCGAAGCAGCAATGAGTCAACGCGACCACTCGCTCGATATTTTACGAGGGCTGGTGATGGTCTTCATGATCATCGACCACACGCAGGAGTATCAGGCGGGCCCTGGGAAAAGGGCTCATCACCGATCCGCTCGACCTGACTGTGACCACCGGGTCCATCTTCGTTTTCCGCATCCTGTCGCATTTCTGTGCGCCGGTGTTTACGCTGCTGATGGGAATCTCAGCCTATCTGAGTGCGCAACGCCGCACCGTCTCCCAAGCGTCCAGCCATTTGGTGGGCCGCGGCCTGGTGCTGATCGCCCTCGAGTTCACCGTCATCAACTGGGCCTGGACGTTTAACCCGCTCTGGCCTCGCTATTTCTTCCAGGTGATTGGCGCCCTGGGCGTGGCGATGGTCTGTCTGGCCGCCGCGCCTCGCCTTTCCCGCGGAGTGAATGCCGCCATCGGACTCAGTCTCGTTGGTCTGCACAACTTATTCGATGGTGTCCGCTTCCCCCCGGACACGGCGGCCCATTATATTTGGTCCTTCCTGCATCAGAAGAACGTGCTCGCGCTTGGGGGAGGCTTCGAGGTGCGGACCACGTACCCCGTAGTCTCCATCATCGGGTTGGCGTTTTGCGGCTACGCGATCGGCGTCTGGTGGACGCGTCCGCAAGCGCCGGTGCTGCGGACCGGTATGCTGCTGACGGCGCTCTTTCTGGTCCTGCGGCTGACGAACCTCTACGGCGATGCGTCCTTGTTCTCGGCAACGCCGTTCCCGATTCGTTCACTGTTGAACGTCACGAAGTACCCGCTTTCGCTGCAGTTCATGCTGATGACAATCGGGCCGGCTTTGATCTTTCTGGCATGGGCCCGGCAACGCAGGCAGCCTTGGCTGGAGCAGCTTGGCCGCACGGCGATGTTCTTCTACATCGCGCATCTTGTACTGCTACATCTTCTGGCACTCGGCATGGCTTTGTTATTGGGCCTGCCCATCGACCTGATGCATCGCTTCGGCGGAATCCCCGATGGCATTGGCTTCCCGCCGTGGGCCACCGCACCGCTCGGTCTACTGGCGACGGCGACTCTCCTGCCGCTTTGCCGTTGGTATGAGCCACGCCGTTTCCGCTACTTGTAGACGCCGCCTGGCCAAGCCGCGCCACAGGAACTCGAGATCTTCCTCCGCCGTGGGCAGCAGACGGGTGGACATGATCCGAAAGTCGTTGGCGTCCCAGCGTGACTTCATCAGGCCGCTACTGGAGTGCCGATCGACGGCCTGCAGTAAGTGGACGACCTCATGCGCCATGACATGGCCCAGCAACTTCCAGGCGGCAAGTGCGCCGTCGTGCCTCTGGAGGCGATCGGCATAGAGACGAATGGAACGGCCGCCGAAGACCTGCGCCTCGGCCATGGCGAACTCCGGCAAACCGACGGGAGCGCTGGGCAGAAGCGTGACGATGATCCGACCCTCCCAGTCCTGGCAATTTCGCGGACGGGTGCACCAATCGAGGTGGACTCCGGCGAGCGCCAGAATTCGGGTTGCGGCGCTCTTGGCCCAACTGACGGTAGGCGTTGATACTTCCGGGCCGCCATGTAGGGCAATCGACACAACCGGCTGCTTGAGTTCCCCGGCAAAACGTAGCTCGGCAAAAGCCGAAGTGGCTACGATCCCCAGCGCG
This sequence comes from Bryobacter sp., assembly GCA_022843605.1. Classification (GTDB taxonomy): domain Bacteria; phylum Acidobacteriota; class Terriglobia; order Bryobacterales; family Bryobacteraceae; genus JALHNI01. The sequence goes on along the minus strand of JALHNI010000002.1, from coordinate 44,042 downwards.
ATCAGTTTCATGTTTGAGTCCCTCCGCACACGCTTTAGCGAAGAGGCTCGAAAGAAACGGCCAACAGTAACTTATTTGCGTTTCCGTACGCAGCCCGGGAAGAGCTTCTTCAGCTTCTCCACCTTGGGGTCAGAGACATTAATGACGTAGGGATTCGAACGATTCTGCACCGAATAGTTCTGGTGATAGCCTTCCGCCGTGTAGAACTTCTCGAGGGCGACCACCTCGGTGACGATCGGCTTGGCGAAGACGTGGGCGGCATTCAGTTGCTTGATGTAAGCCTCGGCTACTTTCTTTTGCTCTTCACTGGTGTAGAAGATCACGCTGCGATATTGGGGGCCGATGTCGGCGCCTTGCCGGTTGAGTGTCGTCGGGTCATGCGCCACGCTAAAGAAAATCTTCAGCAACTGGCCATAGCTGGTCTTGGCCGGGTCGAAAGTAATCAGCACGGCCTCCGCGTGCTTGGTACGACGGCTCGATACGATGTCGTATTTAGCCGTCTCCTGGGTATCGCCAGAGTAGCCGGAGATGACGTCATCGACGCCTTCCATAATCTCGAATACGGCTTCGACACACCAGAAGCAGCCGCCGGCCAGGATGGCCGTCTGCTTGCCGCTGGTGGACTTCACGTCCAGGGCCGGGTCAGGGAAGCTGGAGTCAACCGCCAGCATCGGCAACGCCGCCAGAACCAACAGAAGGAAAAACTTCTTAGCCATGCTTTTATTCTGCACCCAAGTCGGGTCGCGTGGCATGGGAATCGCCAGGCGTGCGGTCTGACGCTGGAACCGGATGACACTCTGGCTCGAATGATGAACTCGCGCGACTGATTGGTTCACTGGGAAGCTCGGCTTGGGCGGGGGTGCAGGGGACCTCGACTGGCATGCGGCCAGCCAGACGCCGGACCTCACTCGTTCGATCTGCACTTGAAAGCCGACGATCTTCTGGACGACGACGGTGAAGCCACCATTGATGGGTCACATCCGACCGATCTGGGCTTCGTCCGTCAGGCAGCCGCTTCGAGCGCTCCCTGCGCAAGGTGCTCAAGAGATAACTGGACGTTTGCGAGCGCCGGCCCGGCCGGCCTTTTCTACTGGATCGATTGGCTCGGCCGAGTCCGCGCCGGCAGATTCTGGCGTGCGAATGCCTTCGTCCTGCCCCTCCGAGGAAAGAAAGTCGACCATCTCCATCTCCTCCACAAGCTCTTCCAACTCCGCGCTGGGTACCACGGGCTCAACTCGCGGTTCGTTCTTGTTTCGCATTTCTAGTGGGTCGCCTTGCTTACATCGCGCAGGGCGCGAATCCGGTCGTGGGCGTCCTGGATCTCGCTTTGTTGCGCCTTCACCACTTCGCGGATTGCGCCGTCGAGATGAGGATCGCCGAGAGCGTCGCGATATGCCTTTACGGCTGCATCTTCTCCGCGTTCACACTCTTCCAGCACTGCCACGTCATCGCGAGTGGAGACGGCCGCTTTCGTCTCAATCCAGCCCCGATGGACTGCGCCCGTGATGGAACCCGAATCGACTGTTTCCTGGTCAAGCATTTTCATTTGCCGGTTCAGGGCCTGGCCAAAGACCCCGCGTTGCAAGGAATACTTGCGGAAGAGCTCCCTCAGGTCGGCCCGGGTGACATCCCGAGCGGCTTCGGCGAATCCCAGTTCGCCGTCTTTCAGTATCCCGACGAGGGATTTGATCGTGGTTGAGATTTCGGCGGTCGTCATAGTTACTTCCTTCTTCATCACTAAAATGTCAGGCCAATCATGAAATCGCCCTGGTTGCGATTGGTGCGCAGCAACGAGTTGATTGGGTCACGGAAGTTCTCCGAACCCCACCGGGTATAGCGAAGCTCTGGCGAGATGCGCAGGACCCCGACTTTGAACTCCACGCCACCGCCGAAAACAAAACCGATATCGTTCCGCTTGTTAAACTCTGTGGCATTGTTGATCTCCACCCCGGCCGCATTAGCCACGGAACGGAATTGGCGCAGTCCGGAGATATGGCGGATTGAGGCCCCGCCGTCGATGAATGGCCGCACTGGACCGGGTAGAATCGCCCATTTCACTAACATGGGGAACTCCCAGGAGTTGGCGACAGTCTTGGCGTATACCGTATTGGGGAAGGGCTGCTCGTATTGGTAGCCGAGGCGACGGTAGAGTGCGTCGAACTCAATGGAAAACCGCGCCGGTAAGTTGAACTGAATTGTCGGCCCAACAAGATACCGTTTGGTGTTGGTGAAGTAACTGCCCTGGTTTCCTTGAACGGTTTCGAAAGCATCGGTGATGGGGACGCCAGCCTTCACGCCGAAGGAAACCGGCTGCGAGAATGCTGAGCCGGAAAGAAGCAAAAAAGCGAGAGTTACCTTGGACATGCCCATCTCTAGGCAACTCGAAGGCCAAAGACGAAAAACGATTCGTTTGCTTTACTTAGGGTCCGTGGCAGGCCAGATGCCTGCGTCTGACGGGCAATATCTGCCGGTTCAGCCAGCGGATTCAACACTACCGTCCGCCGCGACCTTGGTCCGCGGCAGCACGAGTTTGCGTTTCTCAGGATCCGGACTGGGGCGATAGTAAACCGCCGTATGGCCAACCATCGAGACCAGCACCGCGCCAGTCTTCTCCACAATCTCTGCCGAAAGCTGCTTGCGTTCGTCCTGTAGATTGGCGAAGCGCAGCTTCATCAACTCGTGATTGGTGAGCGCCAGTTCGAAGCTCTTGAAGAAGTTCGGCGTCAAGCCGTGTTTGCCCAACTGCATGGTGGGCGGCATATTGTGCGCCAGCCCGCGGAGGAACTTGCGTTGAGGATTGGTAAGGGGGCCGGACATCCTTTCCATTATGGCCTTTCCCTTCTCGCCATGGTGGCCGACCCGCGATACAGTATTGGAATCCGTATGGCTAAACTCCGTGATCAGCTTAAAGGCGTGTTTGGTTTCCCCATCACGCCGTTCCGTGCCTCCGACCTGTCGGTGGACTACGCCGCCCTCGAAAAGAATGTTGCGCTCATGAGCGAACACCCGTTTTGCGCCATGGTTGCCGCGGGCGGCACCGGCGAACTGTACTCCATGACTGTGGAGGAGGCCGTGGAAGTGGTGCGCGTCACCAAGGCCACCACCAAGCTGCCCGTCGTCGGCGGTGTCGGGTTGAATTCGCCGATTGCCTGTGCCATGGCGCGGGGCATGGAGAAAGCCGGGGCCGACGCGCTGCTCGTGCTGCCGCCCTCCTACATCAACGCGCCGGTGAACGGCCTGTTCGATTATTACGCCGAGGTCGGCCGCGCCACCGGACTGCCGCTCAGCATCTATTCCCGTGACTGGGCCGTCTTCTCGCCCGACATGGTGGCCCGACTGGCCGAAAAAGTTCCCACGCTCGACATCTGGAAGGACGGCCAGGGTAATGCCCGCACCTATCAGCGCATCATGGCAAAACTGGGCGATCGCCTGGCCTGGGTGGGCGGTCTGGGCGACGATTGCCTTCCGACCTATCTCGCTTGCGGCGTGCAGGCTTTCACCTCCAGCATCTCCAATACGTCGCCGAAGCTGGCGCTCGAACTCGCGGAACTCGGTGGGCTCACCACCGGCAAGCCCGCCGATTTCGCCAAAATCACTCCGCTCATGAATCGCTTCGTGCATCCCATCTACGCCGTTCGCGAGCATGTGAAGGGCTACGAAGTTTCGGTGATGAAGTACGCCATGGACCTCACCGGTGGCGGTATCACCGGTGGCCCGGTGCGTCCTCCCCTCGAGAACGTCCGCCCCGAACACCGCGCGACCGTCGAAGCCATCGTTGCCGACTACAAGTCCGCCGGCTATTAGGCCTGCTAACTTGGGATCATGCTCGATGAACACGAGTTTCGCCGCCATTGCGACGAAGCCCTCGACGATCTATTCAAAGCCCTCAACCATGCCACCGGGTCGCACGACTTTGACCCGGACATGGTGAGTGGCGCCTTGCAGATCGCCTTTGACGATCCGCCTGGCAAGTTCGTGGTCAGTCCGCAGACGCCGGTGCGCCAAGTGTGGGTCTCGGCCCACTCGCGCAGCTTCAAGCTCGATTGGAGCCCGGAAAAGCAGGCTTTCGTCCTGGCCGATACCGGCGAAACCCTCAAGCAGATGATCGCCGGGGCCATCGCCAAGCATCTCGGCGAACCCGTCGAACTCTAGGCCATGCCCGGCGTCTATCTCTCTTACCCGTTTTGCGCCCAGAAGTGTACCTATTGCAATTTCGCCTCGGGAGTCTTCCCGAAGGAGTTGGAACCGCATTATCTGGAGCGGCTCGCGGCGGAGATTGAGGCCACAGCCTGGAATTGGACCCCCGAAACCGTTTATTGGGGCGGTGGCACCCCCAGCCTGATGCCGCTCGATTGGCTTTCGCGCCTCCACGCGAAGATCCCCGGGCGGCCTTGGCGCGAGGCCACGATGGAGGCGGCGCCCGGCACGTTGACCGATGAACGAATTGCCGCATGGCGTGACGCGGGCATCACGCGAGTCAGCCTCGGCGTTCAGTCCTTCGTGCCGAAGGAGATCGCGCGCACGGGTCGCAAGCACTCCGCCGAGATCGTGGAAGACGAGGTCCGGCGTTTGCGCGCCGCTGGTCTGGTGGACTTCAACCTTGATCTCATTGCTGGTCTCGCCGGACAAACACGCGAAAGCTGGCGTGAGTCGCTCGACTGGATCGAGAAGCTCGCCCCGCCTCATGTCTCCGTCTACATCCTCGAGGTCGACGAGGATAGCCGCCTCGGCGCTGAAATGCTGCTCGGGGGCGTACGCTACGGCGCCGGCGATGTGCCTTCCGAAGCGCTGATCGTCGAGCTATACCAAACGGCCGTGGAACGGCTGCAGTCGCTCGGCATACCTCGTTATGAGATCTCAAACTTCGCCCGACCTGGTCACGAAAGCCGGCATAACTTAAAGTATTGGCAGCTTGAGCCCTACCTCGGCTTCGGTGCCGATGCGCACTCCTTCGATGGCGGCGAACGTTGGCAGAATGTCGAATCCGCCACCGACTATCTGAAAGAGAATCCCGTCGTCCGGGAAAAGGCACACCCTGACGAAGAGCGCTTTTTCGTGGGCCTCCGGCTCAGCCAGGGGATTGAGCCGACGTCGGAAGAGTGGGCTCAACACGCGGAACCGATCGCACGTTTTGTCGATTTGGGTTTGTTGGAAAAAGCCGGCCCTCGGCTCCGCCTTACTTCGCGCGGCGTCCTGATGTCGAATGAAGTCTTTCAGGAATTCCTGGTATAGCTGCAAACGTCAGCTAAGGCCACGTTGCCGCCGCACAAAACCAGCACGACTTGGCTGTCCTTGGAGAAGTTCTGCCGCAGTCGTTCGGCGGCCGCCAGCGTGCAAGCCGCCGCCGGTTCGGTGAGCACTTTGGCCCGTTCCAGTAGGAACTCCAGCGCCGACACGGCTTCGGCGTCAGGAACCACAGTCACGCTCTCCACGTTCTGCTGGACTAAAGCTAGCGTCCGTTCCGTTACGGACGGCGCTCCCAGCGTCTTTGCGATCGACGTGATTGCCGGCAACCGGACCGGCTTGCCTGCCGCAACCGCTTGGGCCATGGCATCGGCACCCACCGTCTCGACACCCCAAATGCGAATTGCCGGATTGACGGCCTTCGCCGCGACAGCAATGCCGGCGATGAAGCCGCCGCCCCCAATGCTCACCACCAGATCCGTGGCGTTTGGCAGATCTTCCAGAATCTCCAGGGCGACTGTTCCTTGGCCGGCGATGACGAGCGGATCGTCGAACGGATGCACGGCAGTGGCGCCGTCGCGCTCCTGCTGGGCCATTGCTTCGAAGGCCTCGGCGATGGTCGAGACCAACTCCACCTGGGCCCCATACTCGCGGGTCGCGTTCAGGTAATTCAAAGGCGTTGTCTGCGGCATGAAGATGGTCGCGTGGATGCCGAGTTCACGGCAAGCGTAGGCCACGGCTTGCGCGTGATTTCCGCCGCTGACGGCCACCACGCGGCTGTCCGCCGGAATGCCCGCCGCCAGAATCTTGTTGAAGGCGCCGCGCGGCTTGAATGACCCGGTCTTCTGGAAGAGTTCCAGCTTCAAATGGACGTTGGTGCCCAACCGGCGGGAGAGCGTCTCGCTTACTACCAGCGGCGTGTGGCGCACTCGCCCCGCAATCCGGGTGCGCGCACCGCGCACGTCATCGATCGTCACTCCATAATTCATGCGCAAGGCTCGAGTTTAGCAACGAGGCCCCAGGCGTGCCATGTTCGAATAGAGAAAATGATCGATCTTCGCAGTGATACCGTAACGAAACCCACGCCCGCCATGCGCCAGGCCATGGCCAACGCCGAAGTGGGCGATGACGTCTATGGTGAGGATCCCACCGTCAACGAACTCGAACGTCGCGCCGCGCAACTAACCGGCAAGGAAGCCGCGCTCTTCGTACCCACCGGCACCATGGGCAATACCATCGCCATCAAGATGCACACCTCCCATGGCCAGGAGGTGATCTGCGAATCGCGAGCCCATATTCTGGACTGGGAACTCGCGATGATGGCCTGGTTCGCCGGCTGTGTGGCGCGGCCCATCTCCGCCGGGGACGGCATTTTGAGCTGGGAGCAGATTCGAGCTCAAGTCCGGCCCGTCGGTCCCCACGCCGCCCCCACCGGCCTCATCGAGATTGAAAACTCCCACAATATGGCCGGCGGCACTGTCTATCCTCTGGCCACCGTTCAGGAGATTGCCCACGAGGCGCACAAGCTTGGTTTGCCGGTGCACATGGACGGCGCGCGGCTGTTCAATGCCGCAGCCGCCAGCGGCCATAGTGTGGCCGATTTCGCCGCGCCGGTTGACTCCGTGATGTTCTGCTTGTCGAAAGGGCTCGGTGCCCCGGCCGGCTCGATGTTGGTCGGTACTCACGAAAGGATTGGCCATGGGAGGCTTCTCCGCAAGCGCTTAGGGGGCGGTCTGCGTCAGGCGGGCATCCTGGCGGCCGCGGGGATGCTGGCCCTGGAAGAGGGGCCCGCTCGTTTGGCCGCGGATCACGCCAACGCTCGTTGGCTGGCCGGCCAGATCGCCGGTCTCCCCGGCATTGCCATTGACCCGTCCCGGGTTCACACCAACATCGCGATCTTCGATGTCACCGGCACCGGTTGGTCTGCACCGGACTTCAGCGACGCCCTAAGGGCGCGAGGTGTCATCATGAACGCGCTGAACGATCGCGACATCCGTCTGGTGACCCACTATGATGTGGATAGAGGGTCTTGCGCCGCGGCTTTCGAAGCCATTCGCGAAGTCTGCCAGGTGCGGCCCCAGTAGCCAGTTGAGGTAAGTGTAGTTGCCGCATGATAACCCCCTGCTGAATCTCGATTTCCGGATTCAGTTCGACCGCTTTCGGGCAGACCAGGTGATGCCCGCCCTGAATACTTTGCTCGCTGAAGCAACCAAGGCGATCGATCTGTTGGCTCGCGAACATTTCGGCCCTCGCACTTTCTTAAACACCCTTTCCGTCCTGGATCTGGTGACCGAACACCTGGAAGATGCCATGGCTCTGGTCCGCCATTTGGAGGGCGTCGCCACCACCTCCGAACTGCGCGCCGCCTACAACGAAGCCGAGCCGATGGTGAGCGAGTTTCTCTCCTCCATCCCCTTGAATCCCGGCCTATGGAAGGCCGTGAAAGAAGTTGCCGCCAGCAGTGAAGTGCCGAGCCTGAATCCCGTGCAACGCCGGTTTCTGAAGAAGACGGTGGACGGGTTCCGCCGGCATGGCGCTGAACTGGACGATGAAGGCAAGCGCAAGCTGCAGGAAGTGGAGGTGGAACTCAGCCGCCTCACCACGAAGTACTCAGAGAATGTGTTGGACGCGACCAATGCCTTCGAGTACCTGATCACCGACGAAGCCCGCTTGGCCGGTTTGCCACCCTCGGCGATCGCCGCGGCCAGGCAGAGCGCTGAAACCAAGGGCCAAAATGGCTGGCGATTCACCTTGCAGGGGCCGAGCTACACCGCCGTCCTCACCTATCTGGATGACGCCAGCATCCGCGAGCACTTCTACCGTGCCAGTATGCTTCGCGCCGCAGGGCCGCCCTTTGACAATCGCGAACTGGTGGAACGCATCCTCGACTTGCGCCATCAGAAGGCCCACCTCCTCGGGTATTTCAACTTTGCGGACCTGGTGCTCGAAGAGCGCATGTCGAAGCGCGGCGCACGGGCGCTGGAATTCCTTCGGGAACTGGCCACTCACACGCAGGATCGCTTCATTCAGGAGAATCGCGAACTGCTCGCCTTCCGCCGCAAACTCGACGGTGAGTTTGCCCCGGAACTGCAGCCCTGGGATGTCGCCTACTTTGCCGAGAAGCTGCGCCGCGAGCGCTACGACTTCGACGAAGAACAACTGCGCCCGTACTTTCCCCTGCCGCAGGTCGTGCGCGGCATGTTCGAGCTCACCGAAAGTCTGTTCGGCATTCAAGTGGTGGAGCGCCCGGGCGTGCCCGTCTGGGACCCGCAGGTGAAGTGCTACGACATTCTGGATCGTGATGGCGGCTTGCTCGGCTCCTTCTATTCGGACTGGTATCCGCGCGAGAACAAGCGTGGCGGCGCCTGGATGGATGCCTTGCGCACCGGAGGCCCCGGTCCCAACGGCCCTCAGCCGCATGTCGGTATCATCTGTGGCAATCTCACCGAGCCCATCGGGGATGCGCCCGCCCTCCTCACCCATCGCGAAGTGGAGACCGTTTTCCACGAGTTCGGACATCTGCTGCACCATTGCCTGAGCCGCGTCGAACTGCGTTCGCTCGCCGGCACCAATGTTGCCTGGGATTTCGTCGAACTGCCCTCGCAGATCATGGAGAACTGGTGCTGGGAGAAAGAGGCCCTCGGCCTCTTTGCCCGCCACTACCGGACCGATGCCCCTATTCCCGACGAACTCCTCGCAAAGATGAAGCGGGCCCGCACTTTCCGCGCCGCGAACACCCAGATGCGCCAGCTCGGTTTCGGTATTGTGGACCTCCTGCTCCACACCGATTTCGATGCCAAAAACTATCGCGAGAAGACCGGCGGCGACGTCATCCAGTACGCCCGGCAGACCATGCAGTCTTATTCGCCGGCCACTTTCCCGCCGGATCACGCCACCATCTGCTCCTTCACCCATCTCTTCTCCAGCCCGGTCGCCTATGGTTCCGGTTATTACTCATACAAATGGGCCGAGGTGCTCGACGCCGACGCCTTCGGACGTTTCAAGGAAGAGGGCGTTCTCAATCCCGCGATTGGCCGGGCCTTCCGCGAAACAATTCTCGAAAAGGGTGATAGCGCGGATCCGGCGGATCTCTTCCGCGACTTCCGCGGCCGCGAGCCCGACCAGCGTGCCCTGCTCGAGCGGTCCGGGTTGCTGACGCTACAATCGGACTAGATGTTTCTGAAGATTCTGGCCCACCCGGTTTTCCAAAACCTGAACTTTCACATGCCGCTCATCGTCGACCTCTCGCATCCTGTCGTGATGCTGGAAGGCGAGAACGGCTCCGGAAAATCGACGCTCCTGCACTCCATCTACTACGCCCTCAAAGGCGAGCAAGTCCCCGGTTTCGTTTACCGCTGGGAAGGCGGCGAACCCAACCCGCCCAAGAGCTTTCTCTTCGATGCCGAAAGCCATAATCCCCGCATGCAACTCGACTTCTTCAAAGACGACCCCAAGATGACCGAGTTCCTGCAAATGGCCAGCCACGGCCAAGTGATGCTCGCCATGTTTCAGGACAATTTCCCCGGCCTCCCCGACGGCACGGTTCTCCTGCTCGACGAACCGGAGATGGCCTTGTCGCAGTCAAATCAACGTCGCATCCTCAAAATGCTCTTCGAACTCGTCGAGAAGAAGAAGTTCCGCATCATCTGCGCAACGCATTCCCCGATTCTGATTAACGCCCCCGAAACCTACGTGATCAACCTGGATCGGCACATCAACCGGAACGTCGCCGACTCGAGCCTCGGCATCCAGGGCGCCAGCACGATTCAGTAGCTGGCATCCGATGCCGTATCGTGATACGGTATCGCTATGCCGGACGATGAGTTGCAGAAGGTGACCGTGATGCTCCCCAAGCGGCTGGTGGAAGATGCCACTCGGAGCGTCGGCCTCGGCATCACCCCGACCATTCGCAAAGGACTTGAAGGGCTGGTGGCGGCCGAAGCCCTCAAGCGCCTGCGCCTGCGGCGCGGCCAAGTCCGATGTTCGCTTGATGTTGCGGAAATGAGGAAAGATCGGGCTTGATCTGCGCCGATACCAACACCTGGATCGCTTATCTGTCCGGCCACGAAGGCCAGGACGTCGGCATCCTGGACCACGCAGTGATCCACGGTGCCGTGGTGATGGCTCCTGTTGTGCTATCGGAACTCCTCAGCGATCCTGAGCTTGAGCCGGAAGTCGCCGCCGACCTCAGCGCGGTCACCTTGCTCACGCTCGAAGACGGCTACTGGGAACGCGCCGGCAAGCTGCGCGCTTTGCTCCTCGCGAAACGAGTGAAAGCCAAGCTCGCCGATACCCTGATCGCCCAGACCTGCGTCGACCACGATGTCCCCTTCGTCACCCGCGACCAGGACTTCCGCCACTTCGTTAAACACGCCGGTCTACGGCTGCTATAGCGTATCGTTGAATTTTTGAGAAATGCCGGCGGCAAACCCTACAGCGTCGAGCCGCCATTGGGCAGCCGGATGCGCAGGAAGTGAGTCCGCTTGTGCATCGGCAGCGCCAGCCGTGCCCGAATCATGTCGATCAAGTCCTGCTGGTAAACCTGCCGCATCAATTCCAGCGTGATCTCACGCTTCGTCGGTTTCCGCGCGGACTTTTTCATCAAGGGTTTGCTCAAGGACATGGAGAACAGCGCGATCGTTAGGACGATTCGCTTCCTTCTTGCTCCTAACTATATTAGCCAGCGACGCGACCAGAACCGTGCAACCGTGGATCTCGCCACCTTCCGGATCTTGGCCTCGGAACCAGCGCTTGTCGTCCGGTAGAAAAAGTCGAAGTCGACTGTCGTCACTGGCGCTCCCTGCAGAGCCGCGCCGACGTTGCCATCAGAATTGCCTCCAGCTTCGCCTCGGCCAGTGCGTGAGCAATCTCCTCTAGTGCGGGTGCGGCATCCATAAGACCTCAATCGCTCGAATCGACCCCCATCTGGTCCAGCCGGTACCGGAGCGCATTCCGCGTTAGCCCCAGCAATCGAGCCGCTTGGCTCTTGTTCCCGTTCGCCCGGCGCAGCGCCTCCCGAATAATCGACTGCTCATGTTCCTCGAGCGTCACGCCCTCCGGCAGGAAGTCCGAGACGGCGGGCTTCGGCTTCGAAGACTGATCCAGCTTGATGTCTACGCCGCGCAGTGTTGCCGTCGGCGACAGCAACAGGCTCCGTTCAATCACGTTCTCCAGTTCACGGACATTGCCCGGCCAGTGATAACCCATCAGCTTGGATAGACCCTCGTCGGTTAATTGGCCCGGCTCTCCCCGGCTCTCCCGCCCAAACTTATCGACAAAGTGTTTAGCGAGAAACGGGATGTCCTCTTTGCGCTCGCGCAGCGAAGGAATATTGAGCGGCAAAACGTTCAGGCGGTAGTAGAGATCTTCGCGAAAACGGCCCTGTTCCAGAGCGGCGCGGAGGTCGACGTTGGTGGCGGCGAGGATACGGACATCAATGTGCCGTACCTTGTTGCTGCCAAGGCGCTCAAACTCACGCTCCTGTAGAATGCGCAGCAGCTTTACCTGGATCGCGGCGGGTACGTCGCCGATTTCGTCCAGAAACACCGTGCCGGTGTCGGCCTGCTCGAACTTACCTGGCTTGGTGATGTTGGCTCCGGTAAAAGCACCCTTCTCGTAGCCAAACAATTCGCTCTCCATCAGGTTTTCCGGGATCGCCGTGCAGTTGATCTTGACGAACGGTTTCTCGCGCCGCGGTGAATGGTAGTGGATCGCGCGAGCGATCAGGTCTTTGCCGACGCCGCTCTCGCCGCACAACAAAACCGTGGCCCGCGATGGGGCGATCCGCAGGATGGTCTGAAAAATCTCCTGCATGTTCGGGCTATGCCCGATGATATTGTCGAACTGGTAGCGACGGCCAAGCTCTTCCTTCAGCGCCCGATTCTCGTCTCGCAGCGCCCGCACCTCCAGCGCCTTCTCGATGATCGCCGTCAGATGGTCCAGGGAAAACGGCTTCAGAAGAAAATCAGCGGCGCCACGCTTCATTGCTTCAACCGCGTTCTCGATCGTCCCGAACGCGGTCATCACCACCACCGGCGCGGACGGATTCATTTGGCGCGCATGCGCCAGAACCTGCATTCCGTCCATCTCGGGGAGCTTCAGATCCGTCAGGATGAGGTCGGCGCGGTCGATAAAGCGCAGACTGGCTTCGCCGGAGGGAGCGAGGTCGAGGTCATAGCCGGAACTGGAAAGCTGCAACTCAAGGACGCGCCGGAGCTTGTCTTCATCCTCAATGACGAGGACTCGTTTTTTTGACATGCGTTGCTTATTGTCTCAGGCCGATGGTCTCAAATCGGCTGGCCACTGCCCGGATCCGGCTTACTTTTTCTTTTTCGGCGTCGGCTTTCCGTACAGAGGAGCCAGTTCCGGCCCACTCGATACCGGCGGAGGTGGTGCCGCGGTCGTCGTGGACGTTGACGAACCCGTCGCCCCCGTCTTCGACTTCTGCCGCATATGCGGCGGCAAATCGCTTTCCGAACTCGCGGGACTCGGCGTCGTTGCCCCAGGCGTCGCCGGCGAAGCTCCCGGGGCTCCAGGAGCAGCAGCCGCACCCGGATCGACAATATCTCCGAACTTAATCGTCGATTCCGCCTGGAAGCGCTTGTAATTCTCGTACTTCACGGTCATCTTGATCGGCACCGGCCCGTTTTCGAAATTCAAAGTGTCATTCGAAACGGTATACGTCGGGAACCAATACTTGCCGTCAATCTGCTCGCGGAACGTCTCAAACTTAGGGAACTGCTGATTCTTCGCAATACCCACGCCACGGCCGTAGCTCTTCACAATCTGCAGATCCTGCTCATCGACGTAGATCATGCCCGAGAAATAGCGCTTGCCGGCCTCCAACTTTTTCGGCTTCACCGCGAAGACGTAGACGTCCAATTCGTCCACTTTCTCACGGCCCAAAAAACGTACGTGATAGAGGTCCACTTCGTTCGAAGTCAGCACAAACGGCTGGGTATTCCGCATGTCCTGCAAGTCCTCGGGCGTCATGATGATGTTGCGCAGCGTCTGCACAGGGGCGCGAATCACCTTTTCCTCACGCTTACCCGCGCCGGAAAAGAGGATGTCCGATACCTCCTCCCACTTGCCGCCGGGAGTGCCCATCTCCTGCAGCTTCGCCGACTGCCGGTAGGTGTAAGCCTGCCGCGCCTCGGCAAACGCGCTCTCCTTCGCCGCAAACTTCCGGATGATCTCGTCGATCTCCGAAGGATTCGGGTTCACCTTATCGGCCAGCAGCAGGCCGACGCTCAAAAATAGGGCCGCCAGTATACGCATATTGATAGTCTCTCAATTTCTTCCGACGGCGGCGAGCCGAGTCCGGTTACGGCGTGAGAAAATGTTAGCCACATGAGTGAACAGCTTTCTGACATCGGACTCGTCGGCCTTGCCGTCATGGGCCAGAATCTTGCCCTGAACGTTGCCGACCACGGCTTCCGGATCTCCGTTTACAACCGCACCGCGGCGACCATGGAAAAATTTGTCGCTGAGAACCCCAATACCCCTGGTGGTCTGGTTGGCCAAACCACCATCGAAGCCTTCGTCGCCTCGCTGAAGACGCCGCGGAAGATGATCATTCTCGTCAAGGCCGGCGCGCCAACTGACGCGGTGATTGAAGGACTGCTCCCTCATCTCGATCAGGGCGACATCGTCATTGATGGCGGCAACGCCCTCTGGACCGACACCATCCGCCGCGAAAAGGACCTTGCCGCCAAAGGCTTCCGTTTCATCGGCTCCGGCGTCTCAGGTGGCGAAGAAGGTGCCCGCTTCGGTCCCTCCCTCATGCCCGGTGGCGACCCCGCCGCCTACAAAGAAATTGAACCCATCTGGACCGCCATCGCGGCCAAAGTTGACGCCGTCACCGGCAAACCCATCGACGGCGCGTCTCCAGGCAAGCCCGTCGTGGGCGGCGTCTCCTGCTCCACCTACATCGGACCCAACGGTGCCGGCCACTACGTCAAAATGGTCCACAACGGCATCGAGTACGGCGACATGCAGATGATCTGCGAAGCCTACAGCATCATGAAGAACCTGCTCGGTATGGCCCCCGGCGAAATCGGCGATGTCTTCGCTGAATGGAACACTGGCCTGCTCGATTCCTTCCTGGTCGAAATCACTGCCGATATCCTCCGCCAAAAGGACCCCGTCACCGGTGCTCCCTTCGTGGACATCGTCCTCGACACCGCCGGCCAGAAAGGCACCGGCAAATGGACCTCGGTAAACGCCCTCGACATGGGTGTCCCGGCGCCAACCGTTGCCGAAGCTGTCTTCGCCCGTTGTCTGTCGGCCGTCAAAGACGAACGCGTCTACGCCTCCACCAAGCTGGTTGGCCCCTCTCAGACCTTTACCGGTGACAAGAAGGCCATGATTGCCGCCATTCATGACGCCCTCTATTGCTCCAAAATCTGTTCGTACGCTCAAGGCTTCCAGCTCATGCGCGAAGCGCAGAAGGAGTACAAGTGGACCCTCAACTTCGGCGAGATCGCCCAGATTTGGCGTGGCGGCTGCATCATTCGTGCCCGCTTCCTGCAGAAGATCACCGAAGCCTTCGGCCGCGACGGTAAACTGGCCAACCTGCTGCTGGACGAGTTTTTCAATAGCGAAATTCAGCGCACCCAGGGGAACTGGCGAAAGGTGATCGCGGAAGCCACGCTTTGCGGCATCCCAGTGCCCACCTTCAGTTCGGCGCTCTCCTACTACGACGGCTACCGTTCGGCCTCACTTCCTGCTAACTTGTTACAAGCACAGCGTGATTTCTTCGGTGCCCATACCTATGAGCGTACCGATCAGCCTCGCGGCAAGTTCTTCCATCTGGATTGGCCGGAACCCGGCCGCCCCCAGATCGCCAGCTGAGCGAGGGTTTTCCGTCCGGCGGAGCCAGGCCCAGCCTGGTTCTGCCGGTAAGTTGTCGAAGTAATGAAGTTTGGGAGACTCCTGGCGGTCCTCGCCCTGACCGTTGCGTCAGGAGGGGACTGGTTGGCCGCTCAGTCGGTGGCCCCCCCGCCCCTTCGCCCCATTGCCGATATCCATCGGCTCTCCCGTGAGGACCTCGACCAAAATTCAGCCATCCGTATTCGCGGCGTCGTCACCCTCTTTCAGGCCCGCGAAGGCGATTGGTTTGTTGAAGATAGCTCTGGTGCTGTCTACATTCGCTCTGGATTCAAGACGACCCCGATCCAGAACGGCCAGTTGGTGGAAGTCACCGGCCGCGCCGTCCTGGATGGCTTTGCTCCTGATATCCTAGCCGAGCGTGTTCAGGTGCTCGGTACGACGCCACTTGAGCCGCGCCTCACTCCCATCGCCTCTGTCAATCGCGGCAGTGAGGACTGCCGGCTGATCAAGGTCCGTGGGCATGTAGTCGACTTTGAACGCAGCCTTTGGGACGAAGCGACGAACCAATGGTTCATCTTCTTCAGCGTTGTCGACGGTACCCACTCCTTGCGGGTGAAGGCTCCTGGCGATCCTTACCGGATTCCCGAACTGGTGGACGCGGAAGTGGAGGTCTCCGGCATCGCCACCGCGATCTTCGGCCCTGATGGACATCACGAAAGCTCACGCCTCCTTGCCCGAACCGCCAGCGATGTCAGGGTCCTCCGCGGTCCTCAGCACGAAACCCATTTTTCCGCGCCACTCACTCCGCTCAATCAAGTTTTGCGGTTTCGCTACAGCGGTATTGAACTGGGGCCGGTTCACGTTGTGGGAACGGTCGCGGCCGTCGAGGCCGGTGAGGCGATCTATCTGGTGGGTGACGGCGCCGGTCTACTGATTCGCACGGCTCAGAAGCTTGATCTTCACCTTGGTGATCGCGTCGAAGTGGTGGGCTTTCCGGTGAGCCCTTCTCCGGTGCCGCGACTTGACCGGGCCCTCTGCCGGCGCATCGGCCCGGGCAAGCCGCCGTCGCCCGTGAAGGCGACCTGGAAAGAACTGATCGCCGGTCGCCAGAACGGCAGGCTCGTCCAGGTGGAAACCCGCTTGCTCGATCTGGCCCGTCGCTACGATACCTGGTTTCTGACGCTCGATATCGGCGGCGTCGAAGCCCGTCAGATCGCCGTCGCTGAGTGGCGCACCGACGAGAAACTCGAGATTGAACCGGGCAGCATGCTCCGCCTTACCGGTGTCGCTTTGAGCGATGCGGGCTCCATGGTGCACCGTCGCTTTCTCCGCCTGCTGCTGCGCGAGAAGGCCGATGTCGTCGTAGCTGCGCAACCGCCTTGGCTGAGTTCGCCCGGCGCGCGGACCCTGCTTGGATTGCTGCTCGGCTTCGTCTTCATCGCGGCCGCCGCGGCCTTCATGATGCGCCGTCAGGTTCGTCAGCAGACAGCGCAAATCCGTGAACAGTTGCAGAAGGAGGCTCTCCTCGAGAAGCGCTTTGGCGACCTTTTCGAGAACGCTTCGGACGCGATTTATGCCCTTGATGCGAACAATCGGGTTCTCTCCTGGAATCGCACGGCGGAACAGATCTCCGGCTACTCGCGTGAAGAGGTCCTGGGCAAGCAACTCGACTGGCTGTCTGACGCCGGTGAAACCGGCAAGGTGCAGGCTTTTCGCGACTTGGTGCGCCAAGGCAAACCGGCCCGTGACGAGTTCCGGTTTCAACACGCCAGCGGCGAATGGCGATACATCGAAGTGAGTGCGCGGCTCGTTGCCACCGGTGGCCAAACCATTGTCGAGTGCATCGCCCGCGACACCACGGAGCGTTACCTCGCGGCGCAGGCTCTCGAACGGGCAAAAGAGGCCGCGGAAGCCGCCAGCCTTGCCAAAAGCCGCTTTCTCGCCAACATGAGCCATGAGTTGCGCACGCCGCTTAATGGCGTTCTCGGCATGGCCGAGTTGCTCGTCGCGAGTGACCTCACTCCGGAGCAACATGCCTGGGCCGAACTCGCCCGGGGCTCCGGTGAGATGCTGCTTGCGCTCATCAACGACATTCTCGATCTCAGCAAGATCGAAGCCGGCGCGATGCGCCTGGAGCGAATTGCTTTCGATCCTCGCGCCTCCGTTGAGGCCGTGGCCAGGGTGCTCGGTCCACTAGCCCAGCGGAAGAATCTGCATCTCGAACTCGACATTCGCAATCTCCCCGGCGTCGTTCTCAGTGACCCTCTTCGCTTTCAGCAGATTCTGTTTAATTTGGCCGGCAATGCCATCAAGTTCACCGAGCGCGGCATCATCACGCTCGAAGCTTACGGCGAGTCCGGGCACGGACTGTTTGCCGTACGCGACACCGGTATCGGTATCGGCCCTGATGTCCAGGCGCGCCTCTTTCAGCCCTT
Organism: Bryobacter sp.; assembly: GCA_022843605.1. Lineage (GTDB taxonomy): Bacteria > Acidobacteriota > Terriglobia > Bryobacterales > Bryobacteraceae > JALHNI01. Next base: position 26,592 of record JALHNI010000002.1, on the reverse strand, counting down.
CTCTCAGGCCGACGACTCCACTACCCGGCAGTTCGGTGGCACTGGCCTGGGTCTGGTGATCTCGCGCCAACTGGTCCGCCTGATGCGCGGCGAGATGGGTGTCGAGAGTGTCCCCGGCATCGGCAGCCGGTTCTGGTTCCGTCTGCCCCTGGAGGTTGCCGCCGGTGAAGCCGTCGAGCCGCACACCACCCTGGTACCGTCCTCGGCACTGGCCGGGCAGAGCGTCCTGGTCGCGGAAGACAACGATGTGAATCGCCGCTTGATCACCGCTTTCCTGGCCAAGTTTGGCTGCGAACACGTCATCGCTGTCGATGGCGCGGCCGCTCTCGAGCTTTGCCGTCAGGACGTTCGAGTCAACTTGATTCTGATGGACTGCCAAATGCCCCGGCTCGATGGCTACGAAGCCACGCGCCAGATTCGTGCCCTGGGCGGCTACTGGAGCAGCATCCCGATCGTGGCCCTCACGGCCAACGCCATGGCCGGCGATCGCGAGCGCTGTCTCGAGGCCGGTATGGACGATTACCTCACCAAACCCCTCACCCAGAGCATTCTCGAGGCGAAGCTCGTTCAATGGCTCTGCCCGGTGGCGGTCGAGCGCTAGGGCCTATTCGTACTGCCGCGGGCGCGGCCGCACGAGGATGGGCTGGTCGTTGGTGAGGTCCCACCATTGGCCATCGGCATGGGATGTGATCTCGCGGCGCTCTCCCGCCAGTTCCACAACAATGCGTCCGTCGTGCATCTCCTGGATCTCCCAAATCTGATTGCCGATCTCAATCTTGTGGTTCGGGCTGTAATAGCGGTGCAGCCAGCGGCTGAGCCCGTCGATGCCGGGATAGATAACGCGCTCAGTGATGTTGGCCATGTCGAGTTTGTCCCGAATCTCCCACTTGAGGCTCGCCGGAATGATGATGCGCCGTGCCAAGCCCGCTTCCTGCCGCTCCAGCCACTCGTCGATCTGTACTGTCGGGTTCGAGACGAAGGAAAACAGCGCCGCCTGATTCACAATGCGCTCATCCAGCGATGGCGGCTCAAAGAAAGCCACGCAGTGGTCTCCCTCCTGCGCCACTTTGCGGTCGAACTCCTCCAACGTGCCGGCATACTTCCCCAGCATTTCTGCCGTGAACAGCAGCGCGCCTTCCCTATCCAGAATCTGCTTCAGGCCGGCGGGCAGATGCTTGCGGCAGGTAATGAAATCGATCGCCCAAATGACACCGTCCACGCCAAAGTCGTCGAAGTTTTCGGTGGCAAAGTGTAAGGCTACGTTGGGCGAGTAGGTCCAATCGAGCAGGCGCGTGGGCAGGCCGTGATGCTGCGCCACCGCCAGCCAGTTCCAGATGGAGTCGCGCGGGACCTCGCTGGACGCGGCATACTTGCGGAAGTTCCGCAGCAGGGGATCCTCAAGACTGGGATAGCGTCCTCCGAGACGGCAGAGGCTGGTGCGAGGCGGAAAGGCCTGATTGGCGACGCCGCGAAAGGCAAAAGGCGCTCGGAAACGGCCGTGCGGCTGGTACCACGAACGGTCGTAGAGCCGCTCCTGCAGATCGGCCCAGCTTTTTGCGCGGATCTCCTCCATCTCACTACTCTACCTGTACAGGCCGGCGGCCCCGCCGACACGGATTCAGCCTGGGTGGAAATCGCCCCAGGCAAGATTGCTGGTTCTTAACCCGCCAAGCGGCCTATAATGGGGCAGGCTCCATGGATCTCAAGAAGAAGTTGCAGGACGAAATTGCGTTGCTCGATTACGAGATGCGCAATGAACTGCCCAAAGAAATTCTGAAGGCGCGCGCCCACGGCGACCTGAAGGAGAACGCAGAGTTCCACGCCGCGAAGGAGCGTCAGCGCTACGTCGATGCACGCCTTTCGCAGTTGCGGGTGCGCCTCGCGGAACTTTCCATGGTGGACCTGACGAAGATCCCTCATGACCGCGTGGGTCTCGGCTCTACCGTAGTCGTGCTGGACGTAGTCAAAGAAGAAACCGTCACCTATAAACTGGTGCCGAGTGAGGACGCCGATGTGGCGGCTGGCCGTATCTCCACCGCTTCGCCAATCGGTCGCGGTTTGCTGGGCAAGCAGGTAGGCGATGAGGCGAAGATCACGATTCCCGGTGGCCTGAAGCACCTGGAAATCGTTAGCCTGCAAACCATATACGAGACCGAAGAGTTATGACGATTACCAGAGCCATCGGAGCCGGTTGCAATACGATCATTGTGGGCATTGTGCGCGGGCTGGCCTTGGCTCGCATTCATCCGAATGTGCTCACGTTCATTGGTCTCTTGATCAATATCTATGGGGCTTTCCTGCTGGCCCAGGGCAATTTCCGGGCGGCAGGCTACGTGATTATCGGCGCCGGCATCTTCGATATGGTGGATGGCCGCGTGGCTCGCGAAACCAACCAGGTCACCCGGTTCGGCGGCTTCTTCGATTCCGTCCTGGATCGCTACTCAGACTTGGCCCTCCTGATGGGGCTCCTCGTTTACTACGGCAACATCAACCGCCCGCTCTATGTCGTCCTCACTGCTATCGTGATGACCGCTTCGGTGATGATCTCTTACACCCGTGCGCGTGCGGAGAACGAAATTCCCACCTGCAAAGTCGGTTTCCTGGAGCGGCCTGAGCGTGTCGTGCTGCTCATCATCGGTGCGTTGTTCGACCGCATGGCTCCCGTCCTCTGGGTGATTGCCGTGCTCGGTAACCTCACCGTCGTCCATCGCATGATCTACACCTTCCAACAGACCAAGCAACTGGAAGATGCCAAACTTCGCTCTCCGCAGATGACGAAAGCCGCGTCGCGATCTTAAGTCGTTGATTCTCTATGTGTCCAGGCGGTAGAAATACCGGTAGATGATCACGCAGAGCCCCAGCCAAGCGGCGTAGATACCCAATACACCAAGCGAACTGTTTACATCCGGGGCCCAACCCATGGCCGACGCGGTTACCCATCCCAACGCCAATAAAGCGAGGGTTCCTGTCTCCACTCGTGCTGTGCGCCACAACGACGGTGCGTGCTTTCTATCCATATTGCTACCTCCGAATCTTCGTAAATCTTTGCAGGAGAATAGCATAAGGCGCCTAACGGGACCATCCCCGCTGATGCGGGATGGCAGCATAAGGGGATTCACCCCACCCGGATGTGGGTGTGTGAAATAGCCCAAAAATTAATCGAAACACTTTACATATTTGTGGTAGCCTAAGGATGTTTGCGAGAAGTCTGCCCACTTTTCGGATACAACCCTCTTGGAGTCACATCACCCTCACGATGAGTTATACGGTTTTCCTCGGGAATTTGCCGGTATGGGTTACGGCCGATGACATCGGGTCATGGCTGGCCGCTGACAATTTAGTCGCCGATTCAATCAAAGTCATTCGCAACCCTGAGACTCAAGAGTCCAAGGGATTTGCATTCATTGAAGCCCCCAACCAGGAAGAGATGGATACGATTATCCGTCGCTTCAACCATGCGCCGCTTGAAGATCGCATGTTGCGCGCCAACCCTGCTCAGCCTCCCAAGGGCCGCGTAGGCGGTCCTGGTGTCCGCCCCATGATGGGTGCGGGCCAACCGCAGGGCGCAACTGCACCTCCGATGGGCGAAGGCCAGCGGCGTTATGCCGCCAGCCGTCCGCCAATTCGGGACAACAACAATCGCGATGGCGCCGCTGCTCGCCGTCCCCGCTCTGGTGGCCGTTCCGATGGCTCACCCAGTGCGTTTGCTGAAGAGCTCGCTAAAGCGCTTTAATCCTCGCGTTTTTCTTAATCTTCGTCGATTTCGGGCCCGGAAAATGAGTGGTATACTCCTCAAGGGCCTGAAATTAGATGCCGATCTCCCTTCAAGCCCGACTTTCCACGGTCTAGGAGGGCTTGATGTACGACCTATTCGTTGTACGCGCAGTCTTCGTTCTCCTGCTTTCTGTTTGCGCCTTCTTCCTGACTCCTTTCCGTCTTTCCCCTCCCGTTAGTGCCGTATTCGGTCTCGCCCTAGGCTTGGTCGCTGTCGCCCTTGAAATGCGCGTCAAGCAGTTGAGCCTCAAACGCCTGATCGGCTGTGCTGTTGGCTCGGTGCTCGGCATTTTCGGTGCTTTCCTGGTCTCCCTGGTGTTGCAAAGCTCCCTTTCCGGCCAGGAGTCGACTGCCTCCTTCCTCCAACTCGCCACATTGCTCGTGATGGGCTATGGTGGCCTCGCGATCGGCTGGACCAAGGGCGACATGCTGAATCTGGCAGCCTTCGGCAACTTGTTCGGATCGGAAGCCACCAGCAAGACCGCCTTCAAGATCCTCGACACCAGCGTCATCATCGACGGCCGGATTTCCGACATCGTTGAAACTGGCTTTCTCGATGGCGTTCTCGTCATTCCGCAGTTCGTTCTTCGCGAACTGCAGCAGGTGGCGGATTCGGCAGATTCCCTCAAGCGGAACCGCGGCCGCCGCGGGCTGGACATTCTGCAAACCATTCAGAAAACCGCCGACATCCAGGTCCGCATCGTGGAAGACGATTTTCCCAACGTCCGCGAAGTTGACCTCAAGCTCATCGAACTCGCCAAGCTCTACGCCTGCACCATCGTGACCAATGACTTCAACCTGAATAAAGTGGCGCAGCTGCACGGTGTCGAAGTGCTAAACATCAATGAACTCGCCAATGCCCTCAAGCCCGTCGTCCTCCCGGGCGAAGTGATGCGGGTCTTCATCCTCAAAGAGGGTAAGGAACACAACCAGGGCGTGGCCTACCTGGACGATGGCACCATGGTTGTGGTCGACAATGCCCGTAAGCAGATCTCGAAAACCGTTGACATCATCGTGACCAGTGTTTTGCAAACCACCGCCGGCAAAATGATTTTCGGCCGGTTTGATGAACGCAGCCAGGGGCCGCCCTCGGAACGTACTCGCGAACGCGAGCAACCCGCCGGCGCCGCCTAAATCTCAGCCGCTGCGGGCCATAATGGTGAATCATGACGCGCCTGTTGTTATCCCTCTTGCTATCGATCACGTTTGCCTGGGCGAAGAAGCCGATCCGCATTAAAGTTGTCGTGGTGACGATGTTCGAACGGGGTGCGCCCACCGGCGACGATCCCGGTGAGATGCAGTTCTGGGTGGAACGCGAAAAGCTGGATCGCGTTTACAAGTTCCCGCAGGGCTTTCGCGATCTGCGAGGCAATGATTCCGGTGTCCTGGCACTCTGTACCGGAGTCGGCACGGCGAAAGCCGCCGCTTCGGTCATGGCGCTGGGCATGGATCCCCGCTTTGACCTCAGCAAGGCCTACTGGGTGGTGGCTGGCATCGCTGGAATTGATCCCGCCGATGGCTCGCTTGGCTCCGCCGCCTGGGCGGAATGGATTGTGGATGGCGATCTCGGCCATGAAATTGACGGCCGCGAGATCCCGCGCGAATGGACCACCGGCTTTATTCCCCTGCGCAAGTCCGTCCCCTACGAACAGCCGCGCCGCCTGCCGGACGAGGGCGAAGTCTTTCGTCTGGATCCCAAGTTGGTCGATTGGGCCTTTCGCCTCACCAAGGACGTAAAGCTCGAGGACACCGAGTCCATGCGGACCCAGCGCATGCGGTTTAGTGGTCCTAACGCCCAGCGCCCGCCCTTCGTCATGAAAGGCGACACCATGTCCTCGCTCACTTTCTGGCACGGCAAGCTGCTCAATCGCTGGGCAAACGATTGGGTCAGCTACTTCACTGACCAGAAGGGGAACTACGTCACCACCGCCATGGAGGATACCGGCACACTGCAATCGCTCACCCTGCTTGGCCCCACCGGCAAGGTGGATCCTCGCCGCGTCCTGGTGCTCCGCACGGCCAGCAATTTTGACCAGCAGCGTGACGGCATCACCGCGGCGGAAAGCCTGGCCGAGACGAAGATCGGCAGCTATGCCGCCTTCGTCCCGGCGCTTGAAGCAGCCCACAAAGTGGGCAGCGTCGTAGTGCACGAACTCGTGCGCAACTGGTCCCGCTATCGCACCAACTTGCCTGAGTAGCCCAGCGTCGGCAGCAGACGAGCGAGGCCGGCTTCCCAGTCCGGAAACAGGTTCACATACTGAAACTCTTTCTGGATCCGCGTTGGCACCCGGCACTCGTCGAATCGAACAGGCAGTAGAAAGGTTCGGTCCAAGGGCATCCGCGCCGTGCAATCCAGGGCATACCGCAACTCGGCTTGAAACTGGCTCCTCTTCAAAACCGATTTGCTGGATAGGCAGGCGATGAAGTAGTCCGAAACCGAAATGGCTTCCTCAATCGCTCTCGGCCAGTTCTGACCCGGCAGCAGCTTCTGCGAATCCATCCAAGGCGCCAGTCCATGCGCTTCCAGATCCTGGTACAAGCGCAGGGCCATCGGCGCATCCTCGTTCACATAAGCGATGAAGACCCGTGGCCGGCCGGTCGAGGTGAATCGCACCTCGCCATGGCTGTCTAAACGAAACGAACCCAAACCGTCGATCTCCACCCGCGATCCGCTATCGAGAAAACGGCGCACAATCTCGCCAAAGAACTGTGGACTCATCTCTCGTGGGCCTCCTCCGGCTGAAACGTGATCGCCTCACCTGGCAGTAGCGTGCCGAAGCCGGGGATCTCCGCCGGCTTGCCTTCTTTCAGCTTTTTCAGCAGCTGAGTAACGACTGAATCGATCTGATCGGCGGCGACGGCCGGCGTTAGCTGCGCCTCGTGAGCAAGGCGCCTCGCTAAGTCTTTTTTCCGCATGACGAGCCTACTCTACACCACACACCAACGAAAACCGGACCCTTGCCCTTCACGAGGACTCACCACAAGTCCATACTCATCAATCACTTGCGTCGTCACTTTCTACTACTCGAAACGTTGTGAACGGTAAAATAGTATGCAAGATATGCATTGTCAGCATTGCTATCAATGCTATACTCGAAACGTGGCTACCGTCACCGTCCGCCAACTCGATCACGACACCAAAACCCGCCTGCGCATTCGTGCCGCCAGGAATGGTCATTCCATGGAACAGGAGGCTCGGGATATTCTGCGTACGGCGCTCGCCGCATCGGAGCCCTCCGGCGAGAACTGGGTGGATTCTCTCACCTCGCGCCTCGCTGCAATCGGTGGTGACGGTGAGCTGCCGGTTCCCGCTCGCACGGAGATGGCTGAACCGATCTCCTTTGGCGAATGAACCTTCTGGACACCAACGTTCTTTCGGAAATGATGGCTCCGGTGCCGTCGGCTGTCGTCCTGGCACGCCTCAAGCGATTCTCGCTACAACAGCTTTTCATCACTTCGATCACCGCCGCTGAGATCCGCCTTGGAGTCGGGTCTCTGCCGGCCGGAAAACGGCGGGAAACGCTGTCGGCCAAAATGCTGATTCTTCTCGATCAGACCTTCGCTGACCGCATCTTGCCGTTCGACGGCGCTTCCGCCCAACGCTATGCCGACGTCGTGCTGGGGCGCCGCCTGGCCGGACGTCCCATCTCCATCGCCGATGCGCAGATTGCGGCCATTGCCCGGGGCTACGGAGCACCGCTGATGACGCGCAACATCCGTGACTTCGAACACTGCGACCTCACCCTGATCAATCCCTGGGAAGAAGAGTTGCCCGCCTAGTCCATTTCACGGTACAAGAGAAGAAACGGCGAAACATGTCTCAACAGCAACTTGGCTTCAACCTCATTCCGGAAGCGCCCTTCGCTGATCCTGGCGCCCAGCTTCCCATTCGCCGAAGTTCCTTCGAAGCCGCCATCGCCAAATTCCAGGAATTGATGGCGCAACCGGACTCTCCCATTCGCGCAGTGCACCACATTCCAGCCCGCGAAGCCCTCTACGCTCCCTTCCCTGAGAACCTCGATCCCCGCCTGACGCAAATGCTTGCGGGGCGGGGCATTGAACAGCTCTATTCGCATCAGGCCGAAGCCTTCCGCCAGATTACGGAGGGCAAGAACACCGTCATTGTCACTCCCACCGCGTCCGGCAAGACGCTCTGCTACAACCTGCCGGTCCTGCAGACTCTCCTTAGTGATCCCGCCGCCCGCGCTTTCTATCTCTTCCCCACCAAGGCCCTGGCCGAGGATCAGCTGCACGAAATCCAAGCCACTCTCGATACCATCGGCTCGGATATCAAGGCCTTTACCTATGACGGCGATACCCCGCAGGATGCTCGACGGGCCATTCGTGAACGCGCGCAACTCGTCCTCACCAATCCGGACATGCTCCACGCCGGCATGCTGCCGCACCACACCAAGTGGGCCAAGGCGTTTGAGAACCTTCGTTACATCATCATCGATGAGCTGCATTACTACCGCGGCGTTTACGGCAGCCATCTGGCCAACTTACTCCGGCGCTTGCGGCGCATCGCCGCCTTTTATGGCTCCACGCCCCAGTTCATCTGTTGCTCCGCGACCATCGCCAATCCTCGCGAACTCGCGGAAGCCATTACCGAACAGCCCTTTGAGTTGGTGGAAAAGAGTGGCGCTCCGGCCGGAGATAAGTTCTTTGTCTTTTACAATCCGCCCTATGTGAATAAGCAGTTGGGCATTCGGCGCAGTTACTTGCATGAGTCCCGCCGGATTGCGGAAGAGTCGATCGAACGGGGCCAGCAAACTCTGGTTTTCTGCAACAACCGGCTCGCCACTGAGATTCTGGTGAAGTATCTGAAGGATTCCCGTGAACGCGGTCAGGTTCCGTCTGAGGCGGTGCGCGGTTATCGGGGCGGCTACTTACCGCGCGAACGCCGCGAGATCGAACGCAAGTTGCGCGACGGCTCCATCAAGTGTGTCGTGGCGACGAATGCCCTCGAATTAGGGATCGATCTGGGCTCGCTCGATACTGTGATTCTGGCCGGCTATCCCGGTACCGTGGCCGCCACCTGGCAGCGCGGGGGCCGCGCCGGCCGGCGGCAAAAGCCTTCGCTCGCCATCATGGTCGCCTCCTCCGCGCCGCTCGACCAGTACATGATCGAGCATCCCGATTATTTCTTCGGCCGTCCGCCGGAGAGCGCGCACATCAATGCCAACAACCTGGAAATTTTACTTGGGCATCTGAAGTGCGCCGCTTTTGAGTTGCCGATCCGGGAAGGCGAAAAGCTGGGTCCGCATGACCCGCGCGAGATGTGCGAATTCCTGGTGGAGGCCGGGTTTCTTCACCATTCGGCTAACTCCTGGCACTGGACCTCGGATACTTACCCTGCCGACGCCATCTCTCTTCGCGCCGTCAGCAGCGATAACTTCATCGTCATCGACACCACCAGCGAGAATAAAGTTATCGCCGAGGTCTCCTTTCCGGCTGCCCTGGTCACGCTGCATGAGAAAGCGATTTACCTGCACGAAGCCAAGATGTTTCAGGTGGAAAAGTTCGACTACGACTCCCGCAAGGCGTATGTGCGGCGTGTCGACTGTGATTACTACACCGACGCGATCGATCACACGCAGGTGAAGGCCCTGGAAGAGTTCGACACCGCTGCACTCGGCGATGCCCAAACCATCTGGGGCGACGTCCGCGTCAACACTCAGATTGTCGGCTTCAAAAAAATCAAGTTCTACACCAACGAAAACATCGGCTCCGGCCATCTCTCTATTCCGGAGCAGGAGATGCACACCACCTCCTTCTGGCTTCACTTCCCCGCCGCTTTTCTCGCGCACCTCAAGATGTACACGCCCACCGAGCGCCAGGCCGGCATCATCGGCCTGGCGAACGCCATGCGGACGGTGGGCAGCCTCCTCCTGATGTGTGACCCACGCGACCTCGGCGTCGCCGTCACCGAAGACACGGTGCCCACGCCGCAGGGCTTTCAACCAAACATCTTCCTGTACGACGCCTACCCTGGCGGCATCGGCCAAAGCCAACCGCTGTTCTCCATGCGAGATCGCCTGATCGCCGGTACTTCGGCTTTGCTGCGCGAGTGCCCTTGCGAAACGGGCTGCCCCAGTTGCGTCGGCCCACTCGGCGAAGTGGGAGAGCGCGGCAAGGAAGTCGCCCTACGCTTTGTGGAGTTACTCTCTCATGTCCCTTCTCAACTCTTTGCTTGATCGCGCCGCCGACTTCGTCCGTCAAGCCGACGGTTTGATGGTCACCGCCGGAGCAGGTATGGGCGTCGACTCCGGCCTGCCCGACTTCCGCGGCAACCAGGGCTTCTGGCGGGCCTACCCCGCCTTGGGCCAAGCTGGGCTCGAGTTCACGAGCGTTGCCTCGCCTCGTACCTTCCGCTCCACGCCGGAACTCGCCTGGGGCTTCTACGGGCACCGCCTGCAGCTTTACCGCGCCACCGTGCCACATGCGGGCTTCGAACTCCTCCGGCAATGGGGGGAGCGGATGCCGCACGGGAGCCGCGTCTTCACCAGCAATGTCGACGGCCACTTCCAGAAGGCCGGCTTTCCAGAAGATCAGGTCTACGAGTGTCACGGCTCGATTCACCATCTGCAGTGTCTGAACCGCTGCGAACGCGAGATCTGGAGCGCCGACGACTTTATCCCGGAGGTGGATACGACGTCCTGTCGCTTGCTCAATCCTCCCCCGCTTTGTCCCCACTGTCACCGGCTGGCGCGTCCCAATATCCTGATGTTCGGTGACGGCGAGTGGGTAGCCAGCCGCGCCCAGGCCCAAGCTGAGCGCCTCGAGACTTGGCTCAACAGCGTCAAACGCCCTGTAGTTATCGAACTCGGCGCCGGCATCGCGATTCCGTCCGTCCGCCGTTTCGGCGAAGAGTTGCTGCGGCGTCCTCATGGCCGCCTCATCCGCATTAATCCTCGCGAGCCCCAGGTGCCGTCAGGGGACGCCGTGGGCTTGCCGCTCGCCGCCGGGGAAGCCCTGCGCGCACTGGCCGAGCGCCTCGAATCCGCCAACTAAACCCCATCGCCGATTCCGCCGATCTTCTCTTTTGGGAGCGGTGCGACCGAACGCCGCCACCTAAGCAGGCCGTACTAAGGCATCCCACCCATGCACCCATGGCGGATCCCAGCCGAAGGTACGTTAGAAGGCGGACGACGAGTGATTCAGCGTTACAGTTCTATCTTATTGATGCTATTGATGTTGGGTGTCGGAGCGGCCTCTGCCCAGGAGCCCGTTTCGCAAGTCCGGATCGGCACCAGCGTGCCCAACGCCAGATTTCAGGTGGATGGCGTCGATTATCAGGCGACCCAAACCTTTTTCTGGACCCGCGGTTCGAAGCACACCATTAGTCTGGTGGCCCAGCAGGATTCGCGATCTTCCGGATCCCGCTTTCTCTTCACTGGTTGGGTTCTGGGCGACGGCACCACCTTCAGTTCGAATTCCACGGCCACCGTTACGGCCGACCCTTCGATCACTTCCCTCATCGCCAACGTCACGTTGGAACACACCATCATGCTTTACTTCTACGACTGTCCCATCCCGACGGTGAAGTGCGAAGGCAGCAACGGTCAAGTGACGGTAAACGGTACGGTCTACTACGGGGGCACACAGCTTTGGCTCGCGGCCGGGTCCAACGTGATCATTTCGGCGGAGCCCTTCCCGGGCTTCGTTTTTGGCGGATGGAGCCAGGCCTTCGGGCCGGATCTGGACCGCCGCCCCTCCCAAACTTTTCAGCACGATCGGCCCAGGAACATCTTTGCCCGCTTCGATGGAGGCAAGCCTGTTCGGCTGGTCACCGTTCCTGAGGAACTGGTGGTTCTGGTGGACCGTACGCCAGTAAAGACGCCTGCGAATGTCGATTGGGCTTTTGGAGTCCCGAAGTTGCTGAGCGCGGAGACGCAGCGCGGCCCGTACGGTGCGCTCTACGTGCTTGATGGCTTCGATGGGCTGCCGAAAGGGCAGAACGTCACTTACACTCCGCCGGTGGGCTCCAACGGCCAACTCATTCTCACGGCGCGGTTTATCCCCGGAGCATCGTTCAACGTCTCCACGCAGCCCACGGGCCTCAAGGTGAAGGTGCAGGGTTCGGATAACCCCGTCGGCTATAACTTTCATTCTGGCGTTGGCCGGGAGGTGACGGTCGATGCCCCGCTCGAACAGACCGACATCAATGGCCGCAAGTACGTCTTCGAAGGCTGGAGCAATGACGGCCCGGCGGCGCAGAAGCTCATCGTGCCGGAACGCGGCATGAACCTGGTCGCCCGGTATCGAAAACTTCCGCGCGTCATCGTCGATACCCAACCCTCCGGCTATCCCGTCCTGGTGGATGGAAACACCTGCCGCACTCCCTGCCTGCTCGACCGGGAAGCGGCCACGACAGCGAAGCTCAGCGCCCCGCGCATCGCTTCCTTGAGCAGCGAACTGAGCCGGATGGAGTTCTCCGGCTGGCGCGATGGCGGCGAAAACGAACGCTCGATCACCTTTGAAGGCGACGCCCGGACAGTGGTGGCGGTCTATCAGTCGGCGCACCGGATCTTCGTCGGCGCCAATCCTGAGAAGGCAGCGCGTTTCACGTTCAGTCCACCCAGCCCGGATGGCTTCTACCGCTTCGGCACCAACGTCACCATGAACGTCGAGACGCTGCCCGGCCATCGCTTCCGTCGCTGGGAAGGTGACCTGAGCGGCACCTTCGCCAATGCCGTGTTGCCGGTCACCGGACCCAAGCAGGCCACGGCCAACTTCGACATCATCCCCTTTGCCGATCCGGCCGGTGTTCGTAATGCCGCTGGTGAAACACCTGAGCCCGGCGTGGCTCCGGGTTCGGTCGCCGCCATCATAGGCGCCAATCTGGCTGAGCAAACTGAGCAGGGACCCTCGGGTCCCCTGGCCCAAGCACTCGGCGACCTGGTGGTGCGCATGGGCACTCGGCTGCTGCCGCTCTTCTGGGTCTCGTCGGAACGCATCGACTTCCAGGTCCCTTCTGATCTGGCTCCCGGCACGCACCGGGTTACCGTTCAGCGTACCGGCCAACCGGAAGTCGTCAGCGAGATGCTGGTGGTGCGAAACGCTCCAGGACTTTTCACGCGCGACGACGGCCCCGCCGGACAGCCGCCGATTGCCGTGGCAATCCGCGCTGACGGCACGCAGGTGAAGGTGGATTCACCGGCCGTACCGGGCGAAATTCTCACCTTGCTCGGCACGGGCACCGGCCCCTATGATCTCCTCTCGCTCGATGGCTTCCCCCTACCCGACTTCCTCACCTACAAGCTGCTCGATCCGGTGAAGGTGGTTCTGGGCGAGGAACTGCTTGAGCCAAACTTCGCCGGCGGGCGCGCCGGCCAGGTGGGCGTCAACGCCATCCGCTTCACGGTTCCCACCAACGCTACCCCCGGTGCCAATCTCTCCCTTAAGCTCAGGGTGAACGAACGCGACAGCAACACGACGGTGCTGCCGATTCGCCCGTAACCGGATTGAAATGCACGCCAGCGCGCGTTCTGCCACCATAGAAGCTAGTGTTAACGCGCGCTGCCATGACCGCGAAAATCTTCCTCAAGCTGATCGCCGCCGTATTCTGCGTGCTGATCATCTCTCTCGTTGCCGTGGACTTCATGGCTTCGAAGATCGCCGAAAGCTCTTACGTCGACACGTTGAGCCGCGAACTGATCGGCAAATGCCGGATCCTCTCGCTGGCGGACCTCACCCCTGCCAAATTCAAGGCTTTCGCCCAAGCCGCGGGCGGCCGGCTCACCGTCATCTCCGCCGATGGCCGCGTGACTGCCGACTCCGACAACGCCGCCGAACGCATGGAGAACCATCGCAGCCGGCCTGAAGTGGTGGCTGCCATGCAGGGGAAGGTGGGTCTCAGCCGCCGGCCTAGCCCGACCATGGCGGGGACGCAGTTCCTCTACATCGCGGTCCCGTTCGAATCCGGTGCCCTGCGCTTGGCCGTGCCGCTCCGCAGTGTGGACGCCCAGGTGAATGCAGTCAGGTTTCAGATGCTCGGCGCTACCACTTTGGCCTTCCTGCCCGCGATTCTCATCTCCGCCTTCTTCGCCCGCTACTTCTCGGCGAGGCTTGGCTCCATCATCGAGTTCGCTCATCAACTCGCTCAAGGCAATTTCTCTGCCCGGCTGGCCCGCTTCGGCTCTTCGAATAGCGATGAGTTTGCGGTTCTGTCTGCCCGGCTCAATGACACGGGCGAAAAACTCCAGGAAATGTTCGAGCAACTGCAGAAAGAGCATGTCGAGCTAGAACGGCTGGAACGGATCCGAAAGGACTTCGTCATCAACGTCTCGCACGAACTGCGTACACCCCTGGCCTCCATTCAGGGTTACTCCGAAACGCTGCTGGACGGTGCTTTGGAAGATCCGCAGCACAACACCCGCTTCGTTCAGATTATCCGGCAGAACGCGGAACGCCTTACCCGCTTAACGGCCGACCTGCTGACCCTCTCGCGTGTGGAACTTAAGAGCCAGCGGTTCAACTTTGCTTCCTACTATGTCAATGGGCTGCTCGACAACGCACGGGACTCGATGAAGCCGATGGCGGACAAGCAGTCCATCGAGCTCGTGATGTCCTATGCCGACGGCACGGAGGAAGTATTTTGTGATTCCGAAGCGATGCATCAGATTCTCACCAACCTGATCGACAACGCCCTGAAGTATACGGCCGCCGGAGGCACCATTACGATCGGGGCCAAAGCGCTCACCGGCGGTGAGCATGAAGTCGTGGAAGTCTGGGTCGCCGATACCGGCGTCGGCATTCCCGCCGAGGATCTCCCGCGCCTTTTCGAACGGTTCTACCGGGTCGACAAAGCCCGCTCGCGCGAACTGGGCGGCACGGGTCTGGGCCTGGCGATCGTCAAGCACCTGACGCGCGCAATGGGGGGCGATGTTCGCGTGGAAAGCACGCTTGAGAAGGGGTCGACCTTCTATTTCACCGTACCGGTACATGACCTGGGATTATCGCCCGACGAAGCGATTCAACCGCAGTTAACCGCGTCTTAACGTATCTGTAATTCACACGCGCTATGGTCGAAGGAGATATCTCATGAAAAAGATTGTTCTGATCGAAGACGACTCGGATCTCTACTCGTTGCTCAAATACAACCTCGAAAAAGAGGGCTTCCTCATGGCCGGCTCGCAGACCGGCAAGGGGGCGATTGACCTCTGCCGCCGGGAACGCCCGGACCTCATCCTCCTCGACATCATGCTGCCTGATTCGGACGGGCTCGACATCTGCAAGGGCATCCGCAGTCACCCCGAATTGGCCCACATCCCGGTCATCTTCCTCACCGCCCGGGCCACCGAAACTGACCGCATCGTCGGTCTCGAACTGGGCGCCAACGACTATATTGTGAAGCCATTCTTCGTACGCGAACTCATCGCGCGCATCAAGATTCAGTTCCGTAGCCAGGGAGCGCCCCAGCGGACGCTGAAGGCCGGTGGCCTGGAAGTCGACCGTGAGAGCCTGCGCGTCAAGCTGAACGACACCGCATTGCAACTCACCGCGACCGAGTTCAAGCTGCTCGAGTTCCTGATGACGCGGCCCGGCATCGTCTTCAGCCGCGAACAATTGCTCGATTCCGTTTGGGGCCACGACCGCGCGGTCACCGACCGCACGGTCGACGTCTACATTCTGCGCCTACGCCAGAAGATCGAGGACGATCCGGCTGCCCCGGTCTTTATCCGCTCGGTGCGCGGCTTCGGCTACAGCTTCAACGAAAGCGTCCCGGTTCCCGAGCCAGTCGGCGTCTAGGGCCTCGCCTCGGATGTAGAGTACCCGGAGGTAGAGTAGTGGTACCGGGCGCATTCTCCCTTTGTCTTGAGAATCAGCTCGAGTTTCCCACGATGGAGTTGTCCCATGTCTGATGTATTGAACGAAGTTCTCGCGGCGAATCAGGCCTACAGTAGTACTTTCGGCGACAAGGGCAAACTTGCGATGCCGCCGGCCCGTCGCTTTGCGATTCTTACCTGCATGGATGCCCGGCTCGATCCGGCAAAGTTCGCCGGTCTCGCCGAGGGCGACGCCCACGTCATTCGCAACGCCGGTGGACGCGCCAGTGATGACGCTATCCGCTCGCTGGTCATCTCACACAAGCTGCTCGGCACCAACGAATGGTTCGTCATTCACCATACCAATTGCGGCATGGAATACTTCACGAATGATGTCATGCGCGGCTTGCTGGCCAAGAGCCTGGAAACGGCCGAGCTGTCAGCGGACGGCTGGAAGGACGTAGGCCAAGGGCCGGGCTCGCGGGCCGGCGATTACATTGAGTGGCTCACCATCGCGAACCAGCAGGAGAGTGTTCGCAGCGATGTGGAGCGCATCAAATCGCATCCGCTGGTGCCGAAGGATATCCCAGTCTACGGCTACATCTACGACGTGACTTCGGGCTCGTTAATCGAAGTGAAGTAGCCCGGCCACTGCGGTTAGTGGTCAGCTTGGCCGACGAGGATCACGGAAACGGGCAGGTCGCCGATCTTCTCGCTGAAGACCCACTCGTGCTCGCCTTCTTTGTGGAACCCGGCCTTGAACTCGGCGGGTTCCGGCTTCCAGATGGAGAAAACGCCCGGGTGCGGCGTGCCCGTGGCTTTCATGCTCATGGCAACCAGATCTCGGAAACCCGGGGTAGCCGTACCGGTGCTGTCTGCAGCGGCCGGGGTGATGAGGTAGAAGTCACGCTGTGGCGCGACGCCTTGATGGTCACCAGTGATCGGAAAGAGGCTATAGCGCATAGTGTAGATGCCGGGTTTCACAGTCTGTCCTCGCCGGTCGGCCCACTTTTCCGGGAAGCGAACCACCGCCATCAGCGTGCCTTGGGGGATCGTATCGAAGGAAGCGTTCTCCTCGGCCACCAGCGGGCCCTTCGGCGCTTCAGCACGCAGCCAGATCTCAAAAGCAGGTTTGCCTGCCGCGGTCACCGCGCGATGACCGTCTTTAGCCAGCAATCCTGCCACCGAGGGAGCCAACTCCGCGGGTGGGGCGCCCGCCTTTTCAAGCCGGTACTCCGGGCCGCTGATCGTCACCTGAGCGTAAGCGGTTGTTGCCGCAAGGGTTAGCAAACAGAACAGTTTCATCTTCATTGGATCAGATGCTCCTCCTCCCCATGCGGTTACCCAAATGTCGCTTCCCGCGTTTACAATTCGTCACGCAACTTCGCTTTGACCCCAGGGTTACAATGAGAACCTCATGGTGCGCGCCGGCTCGAACTACGTCCTGGGATTGATGTTACTCGCGAATTCGCTCGGTGCCGCAACCTTCGGTACCGTCGTTCCCCTGGTCGGCGGCGCGACCGACATCGTGCTCGATTCCACCCGCAATCGCCTGTATCTCGTCGGTGTGCCTGACACTCTTCAAATCTACTCGATCGCCGAACGCCGTTTTCTCACCTCCATTCGCACCGATGCTCTGGCCCTCTCCCTCGCCATGACCCGCGACGCCAGATTTCTTTACGTCGCTTGCCACAATTCGTCGTCCCTCAACGTGGTGGATCTGGCCACCCTGCAGATTGTGAAGCGCATCAGCTTGCCGGCCCGCCCCGAAGGCTTGGCCATCGGCAACGACGACCGCGTGCTGATCTCCACCATCGGCACGGGCGCAAACAACCTCCAAAATGTCCTGCTGCAATACGATCCTGCGGCTGAGGCCTCGGGCCGCGCAATCTCTGCCGTTCCCGTCACTCCTGCCGCACCCACCCCGCCCACGCTTCCCGCACCCTCGGGAAGGACTTTTCAGGCCAATCGCAGCCAGTTGCTCGCCTCGCCCGACGGCAAGTTCATCGTCGGTGTCAATCTGCCCAACAACACCACCCGCGCCGTCTTCGTCTACGAAGTCGAGTCCGGCACCGTCCTGCGCAGCCGTACCCTCACCGGTGCCTCCAGCGTGCTGGCGATTGCGCCGGACAGCAGCCGCTTCATGGCCGGACTGAGCTTGTTTGATCTGCAAACGCTCGAGGTCCTGGGTCAGCAGAATCTGGCTAACGCTCCGTATCCCATCCCCTCGAATACGAATTTCAATACCCAGGTGAATCAGGGCGGCAGCGTCTTTACGTCCGACAGCCGCACCATCTATTCCGCGTTCAATGTGGCGCCGGTGCAGAATCCTCCGGCCCGCGCCAATGTCGCCCAGTTGATGTACTCTGACCCGGACAATCTGCTCATCCGCGGCGCCCTCCAGACACCCGAGAATCTTTCCGGCAAGATGGTGATCTCGAATGACGGCGCCAATCTTTACGCCCTTTCGGAAAGCGGCTTTGTGATCTTCCCGCTCTCGACGCTGAACCAGAGTGTGGTCCTGACGCCCGAGTCCACCGCCCTTTTGCTCGCCAATGACCAGTGCGGCGTGGTGGCCAATCAGCGCACCGCGCGCGTGACCCTGCGCAATGAGGGTCGTGGCAATCTCGGTGCTGTCACCACCCAACTCGTGGACGCAACGAATAATCCGGCCGGGCTCGGCGGCGCCGGGGGCATCGGCGGCGGTGTCGTGGGCGGCGCCGGTGGCGGTGGCGCGATTGGCGGCGGAGGAGCCGTCACCATCCCCGGCGGCGGAGCGATTCAGCTTCCCGGTTTCCCGACGCTCCCCGGCGCGGGTGCGACGGCCGGCAACGCCCAAGCCAACGCCCTGACGAATACGGCCCCCACCGTGCGCAACATTGCCGGAGCGACTCCCGCGCTCGAATTCGTGATCACCACCTCGAATCGCAATCTCGGCACCATTACGCCTTCGCATAGCTTCCTGTTGAACGCACCCAATGCCGTCAACCTGCCCTCACGAATCAACGTCTATCAGAACAACCGCAACTCCGAGGCCCGCGGCGAACTGGTCGTCGTCGAAACCGGCATCTCCGCCGCCGAAGGGCTGGTGGATCTGGTCATGGACCCCCAGCGCCAGCGTGTCTACATGGCCAATTCCGGCCTCAATCGTGTCGAGATCTACGACATTCGTGCTCGGGCGCTTTTGGAGCCCATCAAAGTCGGTCAACTGCCCCGCGCCCTGGCGCTGGCCCTCGACAACTCGCTCCTTTACGTGGCTAACTCAGGTGGCGAAAGCATCACCGTGATCGACCTTGAGAAACGTACCACCGTCGGTCGTATCAAGTTCCCCCCCATTCCCTTTAACTCGAACGCTGTGCTCATTACGCCTTCCCAACTCGTCATGACCCAGCGCGGTCTCATGGTGATCATGAACAACGGCACCATCTGGCGCGTCGTCGGCGACGAACTCGTGCCGCGCGATCTCAGTCCCATCATCGGCACCACCACCATCCCGGCTCCGCGCACGATGACCGCCACCCCCAACGGCGAATACGCTCTCCTGCTGGCCGGCAACGGCAACGTCTACCTCTACGATGCCGTCGCCGACCAGTTCGTGCAGTCTCGCACCGTCTTTACCGGCACTTCGCTCAACTCCGGCTTTTTCGGCCCGGTTGCCGCCGGACCGCGCGGCCAGTATTTCCTGGTCAACAACACCGTCCTGAACCAGAGCCTCACGCCGCTCTTCAGCGCGCAGTCCGCCGGTACCGGCGCCGTCCGCCCGGGGCAGCCGGTTGCGACGACCAATACCCCGATTCCCTCGGTTACGCCGGTGGGCGCGACCAGCTTTGCCCGCGTCACCTTGGCCACTGCCTCCACCACGACCGCAGGCGCGGCCGCCCTCGAAATGGTGAACACCGCCACCGGCGCCATCATGCGCCGCCTGGAGATGCTGGAAGGGCCGGCCGTCACCGCCACCAATCAGCGCCAGAACCTCGTGGGCCGCACCATGGTGGTGGACACCACCGGCACCAATGCCTATGTCCTCACCGCCAGCGGACTCAGCATCGTACCGCTCGACCAAACCGTGCCCGTCACTGATCGCCCGGCACCCAACCAGAACGGCACCGTTTCGCTGGCCAGCTATCTCCCTCCGGTCGCCCAGAACGGCCTCATCACCATCTTCGGCAACAATCTGGCCGAGCGCGCCACTGCCAATCCTGGCGCGAATCTGCCCACCACCCTGGGTGGCGTTTGCGTTACCCTCAACAACCTGCCGATTCCGTTGCTGATGACCTCACCCAACCAGATCAACGCCCAGGTGCCTCCGGATTTCGCCGCCGGCCGCTTCCCGCTCTTGCTGCGCAACGTGAGCAAACGGGCCGCCGCGCTCCTGTCGACCCAACTCACCGTGGCCCGGTACGCGCCCGCCGTGCTGGTGCAAGCCGAAACCAAACAAGCCGCGATTTACCACGAAGACGGCACTCCGGTGACGCCGGAACGTCCCACCACTCGCGACCGCCGCCTGACGATCTACGCGGTTGGCTTGGGCCTCACCAAAGGCACGCGCGTCGTTGGCGGTGCGCCCTCGCCCGAAGGCACCACCACCGATCCCGTCGAGGTCTTCTTCGGCGACGTACGCTATTCGCAAGCCGAGGTCGTGGTGGAGTCGAGCCGGCTCCTCCCAGGCTCCATCGGTATCTACGAAATCAAGGTCTACGTGCCCGGCGACCGTTTGCGCGGTTCGGCCCTGCCGGTGACCCTTCGCGTCGGCGGCGTCAGTTCCCCCAGCACCGGACCCCTGCCCCCCACCATCGCCGTCGAATAGCGGATAATGCCCATATGAAGACGCTTTTCCTTCTGGCCACCTTGTCGCTCGCACTCATCGCGAAAACTCAGGACCTCGGTAAGCCGCTCACCCTAAAGGAGCCGATGAACGTCGGTTCTGTGGTTTCTACGCCCGAGCCCTTGGTCGGCAAAGTGGTGCAGGTGAAAGGCAAAGTTACCGAAGTTTGCGAGATGGCCGGCTGCTGGATGGCGCTCGTCGATCCCGAAACCAGCCAGATGCTTCGCGTCAAAGTGAACGATGGCGAAATCGTCTTCCCGAAGGAAGCCATCGGTAAACTGGCGATCGCCGAAGGCACGCTCAAAAAACTGGTGCTCACCAAGGAGCAGACCATTGCCCGCCTCAAGCACGAAGCCGATGAACAGGGCCGCAAGTTCGACGCATCGAAGGTCACCTCCGGTATGACCATCTTCCAGATCAGCGGCACTGGCGCCCGCCTACTCGACTAGTTCATCCTGCGTTTATCCTCGGTCTGTTAACCTCGGGCCAGTGAGGCCAGCGAGCATTGCTACTACCGCGATTTTACTGACCTTTGCCGCAGACGTGGTACGGGCCGAGTCGCTCACGCTGGCCAACGCCCTGCGGGAAGCCCTCGCCAGTCATCCGCTCCTCGAAATCGCCGCTGCCCGCGTCGATTCGGCGACAGGCCAAGTCCGGCAAAGTTCCGCCCGGCCGAATCCACTTTTCGTCTATCAGAGTGAGAACTTGCGCGCCTGGCAATCGCCCGCCTACCGCTACTGGCAGGACTCCGATCACTTCTTCTACCTCCAGCAGACCTTTGAAACTGCCTCGAAACGCGCCCGCCGTCAGGACGTCACGCGCATCGCCAAGGACCGTGCCGGCCTCGAACGCGAGATGACCGCTTGGCAGATAGCCGGCCACGTCCGGGCCGCCTACTGGGATGCCGCGGCCACTGCGCACGTCGCCGCGCTCTACCGTCAGGTGCGTGACAACTACCGCGAAACGGTGGTTTACCATGAGACTCGTTTTCGGGAGGGCGCCATTGCGGAAAGCGACCTGATGCGTGTGCAACTGGAAGAATCCCGCCTGGCTTTGTCTGCGAACTCCGCCGTCCTTGACGCGGAGCAAGCGGCGATCCGTCTGCAACGCGAGATGGGCCGGCGTCAGTTTACAGCCATTGAGTTCAGCGACCCTCTCGAAGGCGACCTGCTCGAAGGTGAACTGCCCGCCACCAACGATGCCTTGAGCCAGCGCCCCGAGATGAAACTCGCCCGCAAGATCGGCGAACTCGCCGGCGTCCAGACGCTGCTGCAACAGGCCCTCGCCACACCGAACGTCGATGGCGTGTTCGGCTACAAACGCTCCGGCAGCTTCGACACCCTGGTTTGGGGCGTCCAAATGCCTCTCGCGATCTTCAATCGCAATGAGGGCAATATTGAAAGCTCGGTCGCCGAACAACGTGCCGCCGCCGGCGCCATCCGGTCGACGGAAGCCCTGATCGCCGCCGAGTACGAAGCCGTGCGGCGCGAACTGACCTTGCGTGAAACGCAACTGCGGCAATCGGCCCAACCGTTACTGGCCCGCGCCCGGGAGAACGCCCGCGTCGCCGATGCCGCCTATCGCCTCGGCGGAACTGACATCCTGCGGCTGCTGGATGCCCAGCGCCAACAACTCGATGCGGAGCGCCTGTTCATTGATGCCTGGGCCGGCTTCCGCCAGGCGCGCGCTCATCTGGATACGGTGCTCGGAGTGATGCCCTAATATGCCCTTGCTTTTGTTCGCTCTGCTTCTGCTCGCTTCGTGCGGCACCAAGCCCCCGGTCGCTTCCGTTGCCAAGCCGCCCGAAACCGGCATCGAACTCTCGGCCGAAGCGCGCCGCAACGCGGCCATCGAAGTCGTCGAGGTTCGCGAGGAGACGCGCGACACCCCGCTCGAAGCCCCCGGCCAACTCACCTGGAACGAAGACCGTACCTGGAGTGTCGGCGTGGTCGCGTCGGGCAAGGTCCGTTTTGTCTTTGCCCAGGTCGGTGACCGCGTCAAAGCCGGCCAAGTGATCGCGCGCTACCATACCCACGACGTTCACGACACCCAGGCGAATCTCGCCCAGGCCCTCGCCGAACGGCGGCGCGCCAACACCAACCTCGACCAACTGAAGCGCAATCGCGACCGTCTGCAACGCCTCTATAACGCCAAGGCCGCGCCGTTCATGCAGGTGGAGCAGGCCGAAAGCGAAGTGAAGATGGCCGAAGAGGACGTGCGCAAAGCGCAGGCCAACGTTGACCGCGAGACCCAGCATCTCACTGAAGTTCTCGAGATTCCAGTCGATACCGATCACGCCCACGCGGGTCCTCATCAGGGCGAGGGCGGCGACGCGGAACTCGTCCCGGTGAAGGCGCCGCACGACGGCCTGGTGATCGAGCGCAGGATCTCCTTGGGCTCCGCCGTCACCGCGGGCGATACCGTCTTCCGGCTCAGCGACCCAGAAAGCCTGTGGCTGATTGCGAACTTCCCGGAATCGGCGCTGCCGCTGTTGCGGGTGGGCGCACCGGTCATGGTCGAGGTTCGCGCCTATCCGGGCCGTCAGTTTGCAGGCCGCATTCGCCGCCTGGGCGAGTCGCTGGACGCGGCATCCCGGACGTTGAAGGTGGTGGTGGAACTGCCCTCCCAACGCGCCCTAAAGCCCGAAATGTTCGCCACCGTGAAGCTAAGCGCTGCCGGGGCCCGCGCCATCGTCATCCCGGCGTCCGCAGTACAGGAAGTCGATGGCCAGCAAGTTGTCTTTGTGGAAGACGAGCGCAAGCAGTTCATCTCCCGGCCGGTACGGGCCTACGTCAGCGATGGCGTCGCGGTGATCAGTGAGGGCCTTCGCGCCGGCGAGCGAGTCGCGGCGCAAGGCAGCTACATGATTAAAGGCTACGCCGCGCAGAAGGCCGGCGAGTAAGCCCGTGTTGCACGCCCTCATTGACTCTTGCTTTCGCCAGCGCTGGCTGGTGATGACCGCCCTGGTGGGCGTCATCGTCCTGGGTGTTTATACCGCATTGACTCTTCCCGTCGATGCCTTCCCGGACCTCACCAACAACCAGATCACGGTAATCACCGAGGCGGGGCCCATGTCGCCCACCGACGTCGAAAGCCAAGTCACCTACCCCATCGAAACCGCGTTGATGGGCATTCCCAAAACCCTTCAGTTGCGCTCGATCTCGAAGCTCGGCCTCTCCATCGTCACCATCGTCCTCGACGACTCCGTCGACCTGTACTTCGGCCGGCAACTCGTTAACGAGCGCCTTCGCGAAGCCCGCAGCCGCCTGCCGCAAGGGCTGGAACCCACGCTCGGCCCCGTCGCCACGGCATTCGGCGAACTCTATCAGTACACCATCGACAATCCCAACATCACCCTGCTGGACCGCAAGACCCTCCAGGACTGGGTCGTCCGCCCGCAACTCCGCACCGTGCCCGGCATCAGCGAAGTCAACGGCTGGGGTGGCTTCACCCGCCAGATCACCGTCGAAGTGGACCCCGCCGCGCTGATTCGCTACTCGCTCACCGCCCGTGACGTCGTCGATCATCTGCAAGCCAGCAACGAGAACTTCGGTGGCGGCTTCGTCAATCAGAATGCCGAGCAGTTCACGGTCCTGGGCGTTGGCCGCTTCCGCACCGTAGAGGACATTGGCCAAGTCGTCCTCAGCGAACGTAGCGGCGTGCCGGTTCTTGTCCGCGACGTCGCGCAGGTCCATATCGAAGGTGCGTTGCGCCAGGGAGCGGTGCTGCGCGACGGCGGCGACGAAACGGTTTGCGGCATGGCCATCATGTTGAAGGGCGAAAACTCCCGCGGCGTCATCGACCGTGTGAAGGCGCGTCTCGCCAGCCTCCAACTACCGGCCGGCACGAAGATCACCCCCTTCTACGACCAAAGCGAAGTCATCAACATCACCATCGCCACGGTCCGCCGCAACCTCCTGGAGGCCGGCCTGCTGGTGGTGACGGTCCTGATGCTCTTTCTCGGCAACATCCGCGCCGCGCTCATCGTCGCCGCCGTCATTCCGTTCTCGATGCTCTTCGGCTTCATGGGCATGGCCTTTTTCGGCGTCAGCGCGAACCTGATGAGCCTCGGCGCGATCGACTTCGGCATGATGGCCGATGGCGCAGTCGTCATGATGGAGAACTCGCTCCGCCGCCTCCATGGACGCCCGGGAGAACCCGAAGTGATCCGCGAAGCTGCCCACGAAATGGCCCGCCCCATCCTCTTTGGCGTGCTCATCATCATCGCCGTTTATCTGCCCGTCTTCTTTCTGGAGGATCTAGAAGGCCGCATGTTCCGCCCCATGGCGATCACCGTGTGCGCCTCACTGTTGGGTTCTCTCGTCCTGGCTCTCACCGCCGTGCCCGTCGCCGCCAGCTACCTTTTCAAGGGCGAGGTGAAAGAGAAGACCTACCGCTGGTACGAGTGGCTTGCGGCCCGTTATCGCGCCATCATCAACCGGGTTCTGGACCGTCCCTTCTTGCCGGTGGCCTTAGCGTTAGCCGTCTTGGTCGTCGCTTTGGGCAGCGTCCCGTATCTAGGCACCGAATTCATGCCGCGTCTCGACGAAGGCGCCATCCTGATCCAGACCAAGGCCCTGCCCGGCATCAACCTGCCCTCCAGCGTCGAGGTGAACCGCCGCGTCCAGCAAATTGTGATGGGCTTTCCGGAAGTGGGGCAGGTCGTGACGAAACTGGGCCGTCCCGACGTCGCCACCGAAGCCATGGGCGTCTACGAAGGCGATGTCTACGTGGTGCTGAAACCGGAATCCCGCTGGATGACCGTCGAGTACAAGGAGAACCTGATTGAACGCATCGATCAGGCTCTCAGCAAAGTGCCCGGCATGGAGTTTAACTTCACCATGCCCATGGCCATGCGTATGGATGAGACCGTTTCCGGAGTGAAGGCCGACGTGGCCATCAAGATCTTTGGCGAGGATTCCGCCAAGCTGACGCAACTGGCAGATCGCATCAAGACGGTGGTGGGTCCGGTGGAGGGCATCTCCGATCTGCAGATGGAGCTTTCCGAAGGCGTCGGCGAACTCCGCGTCACTCCGCGCCGTGACCTGCTGGCGCGTTACGGCCTCACCATCGCCGACCTGCGCGATGCAGTGGACTCCACCACCGGCGGACTGAATGTTTCAGAGTTTGTCGAAGGTCAACGCCGCTATCCACTCATGCTGCGTTTCCCACCCGTCTACCGCACCGATACCGAGCGCATGCGCAATCTCGTCCTGCGCGCCCCCGGCGGTGAGCAGGTGCGCCTGGGTCAAGTGGCGGACATTGAGCGGCAGCAAGGTCCCGAGATCGTGCAGCGCGAGAATGGCCAGAAGCGGCTCGTCGTGCAGTTCAACGTGCGCGGCCGGGACTTGGGCAGCGTCGTCGCCGACGCGCAAGCCCGCATCGCCAAAGCGATCGTGCTGCCCACCGGCTACTGGATCGATTGGGGCGGCCAATTCGAGAATCAGGTCCGTGCGACACGGCGGCTCGCCATTGTCCTGCCTCTCTCCATCGCCATGATTCTGGGCCTGCTCTACGCAACGTTCACGTCGATGCGGCAGGCGCTCCTGATTCTGTGCGCGGTGCCGTTTGCCCTCATCGGCGGCGTCGCCATGCTGTGGCTGCGGGACATGAACCTGAATCTATCGGCCGCGGTCGGGTTCATTGCCTTGTTTGGCGTTGCGGTGCTCAACGGCGTGGTGATGGTGTCGACGATGAACCACTTACGTCGTTTGGGATCGCCGCTGCGCGACGCAGTCGTCGACGGCGCGGTGGAGCGGTTGCGGCCGGTCCTGATCACGGCCTTGGTGGCCGTGGTCGGCTTTCTCCCGATGACGCTCTCGTCGGCCCCGGGGTCGGAGATCCAGCGTCCCCTGGCCAGCGTCGTCGTCGGCGGCCTGGTCAGCGCGACGATCCTGACCCTCTTCCTCCTCCCGGTCCTCTACCAGGCCTTCACCCCAAAACATCCAGACTAGCCCCCGCCCCTCTCCCTCACACCCGAAACATCCCCACAACCCCAACATTCCAAACCCCTTACCCTTTAGTCCGACAAAATGCTAAAGCCTTTATAATGATAGCGTTATCTCGAAACCGCGATTTTGGGCCGGAATTGCGCGGGGGCCCCAAAAAAATAAATGTGAGAACTTTCCCGCCCCCAAACGACCTATTAGCAGAGATGCCCCGCAAACCTCGCTTCCAACTCCCGCCCCGCCTGCGCAATTTCAAATGCCGTCAGGTCTACCA
>JALHNI010000001.1 GCA_022843605.1 Bryobacter sp. | reverse complement strand
CAAAGCCAGTTAGCTTCCCGTTCGATCCGATTACCCGATGGCACGGCTGGATGATGGCGATCGGATTCGCCCCATTCGCCAACCCCACCGCACGCGACGCCGCCGGATTCCCCAAGCGCTGCGCCAACTCACCGTAGCTGATCGTTTCGCCGTAGGGAATCTTCATCAACTCCCGCCAAACCGCCAGTTGAAACATCGTCCCTACCGGCCTCAGGTCCAGTTCAAACCGTCGTAGCTCGCCCGCGAAGTAAGATTCAAGTTGTCTCTTTGCCTCGACAAACCCCTCCGGCGACTCCACCCATTCTGCTTCCGGCTTCGCTGCCTTCGGTCCCCGCGAAAAATACAGCCGCTCCAACGAACCTTCCGCTCCAGCTAAAAGCAGTCGCCCAATCGGACTCGCCACATAACTGTAGTTGGTCATTCCCGCCTCTCTATGATCCCCTCAACGAAATCGCAGTGGCGTCGAAAGCCTAGGCCCTCGTAGATGTGGATCGCCGCCGCATTGGACTGATAAGCGTTCAGCGCGATCACTTCCATCCCTAAGCGCAACAGCTCCGTTGTCACCGCGGTAGCTGCTTGCGTGGCCAATCCCTGACCGCGGCAATCCCGCCGCGTATACACATTCCCGATCGTCGCCACCCGCTCGTCACGCGCCACTAGGTGCGTGCCCGCCACTGCAGCAATGCCGTGCGCATCTCGCACGCCGAAGAAGACGCCACTCGAAACCATAGGACCGAAGAAGAACTCCGGCGACTCGCCGGTTGCCTCGCCGTCCTGGTAGAGCCGCACCAAGTCTGGAACATCCGCCTCACCCAACCGCTCGGCCCGCAAGGCCAGGCTTGGCCGGAACGCCCCTGGTTCCACCGTCATTCGCCACATCCGCTTCAATCCCGACACATCGTAAAAGCGTCCCAGTTCGGCCATGGAACTCGGGCGCACCTGCACCGAGTACCGTTGTTCGTTCGCCACCTCGTCCGCCAAACCAAGCAAGTCGCCCGACGCCCAAAGAATCGGCATGGAGTAGGCACGCAGCACGAGGGCTAGTTGCTCACCAGCCAAATGCCAACAGGTATGCGGCCACAAATCCATGCCAAGATCGCCCAAGGCATACGCAGCCCAAACCGGGTCCCGCTGCAACAGCCGGCGGATCTCATCGCGATCAGTCAGTAAAGCCATCCGAATTTCCATCGTCGCATGGCGCAAAACGCAAAAAGGGCCGGACCCACAGGTCCGGCCCTTCCATTCGAACCGCCGGCTTCTAAAAGAAGAAAGCCAGCGTGAGGTTCATTAGCGGCTGTCCGCCGAGCGACGCCGTCCGCGGATCGTCTCCCAACTTTCCGAACGTCCGCGGGTTCACAAAGTCCACCGTCGTGGACGGACCGGTAAAGTTGTAAGTCTTCAGCGCGTTCTGCATATCCCAGCGGATCTGGGCGTTATAGCGTTCCTTGAACCGGAAGTTCTTCTGCACCGAAGCCTGCGCCCAAACCAGGCGCGGACCCGTGAGAATATTGCGCCCCGCGTTGCCGACCGTGAACGCCGCCGGATAAGCGAACGCACTTTGATCGATCACCGCTGGGCGGTTCTGGAGAGTGAAACGATCCGGGCCGCCATTGTTCCACTGGCCGAAGTCGTAGTCCGGCGTCCCCACCAGGTTCGGACGGCGTGTGCCGGCGAACGTCGGATAGTAATTTGCAGGGCTATTCGCGAACGAGAAGTTCAACGGATTGCCGGACTCAATAGTCTGAATCCAGGAAATCTCGATGCCGCCAAAAATCGCGTTCATCACTTTGCTTCCCGAAGCGAACTTCCGGCCGGAGCCGAAAGGCAGGGCGTAATTGATCGTTCCGATATAGCGATGGTTTCGGTCGAAACCCGCCCGGCCCTTCTCCAGTCCACGGTTCTGGATCGGAGCCACACCGCCGCCACCGTTATCTGTATCGGCGCTATTCAGCGTCTTGGAGAAAGTGTAGAACGTGTTGAAGTACAACCCGCGCGACATGCGCTTTTCCAACTTGATCGTTCCCGAGTGGAACGTCGAGTGGCCGAAATTCGACCGCATCGGAATGTTCCCGAATTGCGGGAATGGCCGATAGTTCTGCGCCGCCGCAAAAACCTGGTTGCGCAGAACCGAGTCGTTGGCCGCGAAGTCGGAGGCAAAGGTATTCGCTTCCCACCGTTCCACCAGCCCGACGCTGCCGGAGCCCTGGTAGCTCACTTCCATCAAATAGTCGCGCGCCAGTTCACGCTGCACACTGAGGTTCCAGTTCATCACGTAGGGGTTGCGCAGGTTCGGATCCCACCAGGAAACGCCCCGGCCACCGAAGTTAGTTCCCACGAACGGCGCGGCGCCATTGACAATGTTGAAGGCCGCCGGGCGGGTACCCGCGCTGATCCGGTAGATTGGCGTGGGGTCGCCGGGAGCAGGCTGTTGGTTCGCCGTCGCGACATATTCGTCGTACATTTCGCGGCTGGCGGGAAACTTCAAGTCCACCCGGTAGAATCCGAACCCACCGCGGATCACCAACTTCTCTAACGGGTGCCACGCTAGGCCCAAACGGGGATCGAAATTATTGTTGTCCCGTCGATTCAATCCGCCGGTCGGATGAGTCACTGCGCCAAGCCGGCCAGTTAGAGCATCGCGAACGGTAGGATCAAACTGGCTTTGAATGCCATACTTTGTATTGAACGGGCTTTCATTCGAGTAGCGGAGACCAATGTTCGCCGTTAGCTTGGGCGTGATCTTCCAGTCGTCCTGAATGTAGAAGCTGTGAATCGAGGACCGCGGCAACCAACTGGCGAGTTCGCTGCGGAACACTGCCTGACTCACGTAGCCGGTCAGGAAACCGGCGAAGATATTACCCGTGTTCGGCACGTTCTGTCCGTTGGTCTGCAAGCCAGCCGTAGTGTCGAAGGTAAATGCTACGGGATTCGCCAACGTTGCCGAATTCAAGCGGAACCGAAGTAATTCGTAGCCAACCTTGAAAGCATGCGTTCCGCGGATATAGGACAGGTCATCACGGAAAGAAACCGTCTCGTTCACGTTGCGCACTGGCGTGGCCCCAGACATTCCGTAAAGCGACGTCGGCGAATTTCGATCGCCGCTACCCAGAGCCGGGAAGAGATTATCGTCAATGTTTGGAATGCCTAGCTTTTGTCCCCACCCTTGCTGGAATGACGGTACCTGAGTCTCCGACCAACGTCGATAGTAGCCGACGCGCGCGTCGTTCACGACCGCCGGAGACAGGATCCACGTTTTTCCCAACGACATGTTCTGATTTCGCGACGGGGTATAGTTACCCGAGACATGGTCGAACTCGGGCCGGTCATCCTTGATGTTCCAGGGCCGGCCCCAGCCGCTGTACTGGTTGTCCGTCCAGGAGTAGTAGATCTTAAAGTTCGGATTGAACTGATGATCGAGACGAAGGTTATAGTCCGGCAGGTACACTCGAGCGAACTCATTCGCCAGGTAGTTCCCGTTGGGGCCTGCCGCGTTAAACGTTCCAGCACGATTCGGAGCTTGCCAGGGATCGAACTCCAGCACTTTCCGCGCAACCGGGTCGAACCGAGCCTGCGGAATCATGTTATTCGGGAATGGGTCGCGCATCCAGACGCCGCCCACATTCCGCGTCGTTGCCGGATCGAAAATCCGGTTCGAGTTTGCCACGCCGGGAAAATTGAAATTACCCAGCTTCATATCGGGTGAAGGCACCGTCGCATCTACCTGGGCGTACTTCTCTTCGATCAACTTCTGATAGCCAAAGAAGAAAAAGGTCTTGTTCTTTCCGTTGTAAATTTTCGGAATCACCACCGGACCGCTGACGTTCATATCCGGCATAAAGAATACCGTGGGTACACCCAATTGGGTCGTCGTAAGGCGATCGTAGAACAGCCGATGCTGCATCCGGCGCCAACGTCCGTAAAAGGACCCCATGCCATGAATCTCATTCGTACCGCTCTTCTTCACGACGCTGATCACACCGCCCGCCGAATGTCCATACTCGGCTGGAGGCACCGTCGTAAGCACTTTCACTTCGGCTACCGCATTCTGGATCGGCTTGATCGTCTCCGTGCCGCCACCCTGGTCGTTGCCATTCACGCCGTCCTCAAAAATGCCAATCGCCCCCGCGCGCTGTCCGGCCAGGTGGTAGCTGCCCAGCGAGCCACCGTAGGCGTAGCCGCCAGTGGTCATGCCTGGCACAAGGTTCATCGTCGAGTTGACGAACCGCTGATACAGCGGCATGTCGTACAGAACCTTGCCGCTCACGGCCGTGCCCGTTGCCGACGTCTCGGTCTCCAACAAGCCAGCCGACCCGGTTACTTCTACGGATTCATTCACGCTCCCCACGGTCAACGCCAAATCCACCGCCAGCGTGTTACCGCTCGTCAGTTCCACATCTTCGCGAATCACCTTTTTGAAGCCCTGCGCTTCAAAAGTAATTCGATACATGCCCGGCGGCAGTGATTGGACGCGATACAAACCGTCGGAGTTTGTCACGCCGTTGAAAGTGAAGTTGGTACTCGGCTGCACCACTCGCACAGTAACTCCAGGAACGATCGCCCCCGTCGTATCCGTCACTCGCCCCGTGATCGTGGAAGTGCCGATCTGTGCCATGGCCATGCTGGCCGCTAAACCTAGCAGTAAAAGTATTCGTCTCATGTGACCCTTATGTGACCCTTAACCAAAAACTCATCCCCCACCAATCAAATGTGGGGCTCATAGGTTTAATCACATTCTGATGACGAATGCAAGGGGGTCACTGGCCACTGGGCTTCGCGCAACGGAAGCCGATTGTCGGACTGCGCTCCCCCGGCCGCGCCCAGCTACGATAGGCGATCGTCAGAAACAACGGCGGCACGTCGAACCAACTCCCGCCCCGCAATGATCGATATTCGCCCGTCGTTGGACCAGTCGGATTCTCAGCCGGCGCCGCTCCGTAATATTTCTGGCCGTACCAGTCCGCCGACCATTCCCAAACATTCCCAATCATGTCGCACAATCCGCCGACCTTGCCCTTGCTGCACACCGGACGCGGGCCATCAATCTGATTGAAAACCGCATCTTTCGCCGTAATCTCACGATTACCCCACGGATACATCTGCCCCTCTAAGTCGCTACGCGCCGCCCGCTCCCATTCCGCCTCCGTCGGCAACCGTTTCCCGTCCCAGGCACAGTAGGCTGCGGCATCTTCCCAACTCACGTTGTTCGCCGGGTAAGCGCCTTTCCCCTCGGGCATCTGGCCGGCCCGCCAATGATAAGGCGCTCGATGGCCCGTCGACTTCACAAACGCCGCGTAGCGCAGATTCGTTACCTCGGCTTCATCCAACCAGAATGCACTAATGCGCACCCGCCTCGCCGGTACATCGTCTTTCACGGGATTCGGATACCAAGCCACCTCATAGTCCGCCCACTCAAAGGACCGTCCGCGTAAGTACTCTCCACCCGGAATCAACACCATCCCCACCGGGTCAGCCGCGCAGAGCGACAGGGATAGGACAAAATAGAATGCCGCGCGCCTAGCCATAGATACTGGACAGTTCATCGGTCGGAATGAATCCGTTCGCACCCAGCGGGTCCACATAGACGTAATTGCGGCCCGATGGTGTATTGCGTACTTCCTTCGCCCAGTCGATCCCCAATGCCGAATAGATCGTCGCCACCACGTTCTCAATCCGCGGCTGTTGCCGATGCGCCCAACCCGTATCGACGCACTTCACCCCATCCGCATCGCTTGCCCCGTAGACGCGTCCGCCCTTCACTCCCGCACCGGCGAACATCGCCGGAAAGACGTGCTTATGGTGGTCCCGTCCCGCTTGGAAGTTTAAAGGACCAGGCGTTCGCCCGAACTCACCCATGCAGACCAGCAGCGTCTCGTCCAACAGAAACTTGCCTGACGTCGTTGGGGACGGAGTGGTCGCCAAATCCCCAATCAGGCTGGCCAACGCCGGATCCATCTCGGAAATCAACTGATAGTGATTCGTCGAAGCCTTGCGCGTCCAAATCTCTTTGTGGTGATCCCAGCCATTGTGGCAAATGTGAATATAGCGCGTTCCGCCATCCTGCTTGAGTAAGTTGCGCGCCAGAATCGACGATAAACCGACCGAGGTGTTGCCATACCGCTTCCGGTCGTTCTCCGCGATCTGGAACGCCGCGGGCCAGCGGCCATCCGACAAGAGCTGCTTCGCGGTCGCGCTAAAGTCCTCGAAACCGGTAATTGACTTATCCAGACCCGTCAGCCGCCCCGGATTCAACTCACGCAACCTCGCCAATAACCTCCAACGTTCTTCCAGTAACTCCGTCGCCTTCTGGTCCAGCGTCATGCCCTTCAGCGCTTCATCCGGATTCATGTCGAAAACCGAGAACCTCGCGGGCAGAAAGCCGGTCGACATCGCTCCCACCTGATTCGTGGTCAAGTTGAACGACACATACGTCGGAAACGTGTCCGTCGCTCGACGGCGCGCCTCCAACTCACTAGCCACCACCGAGCCGATTGACGGTATCTCCGTGGCGAACGCCACATTCAGTTGACGCCCGGCCTGTACATAATACTGGCCCCGGAAGTGTACCTCTTCGTGACTGACAAAGGACCGCACGTGCGCCACATGCTCCATCACATTCACCATGCGCGGGAATAGGGCATGCGGCACATAGATACCGGTATTGGTCTTGCGCACGTCGAATTCTTTCAGCGTCGCCGGGTTCTCTTTGAAGTCGAAAGAATCCACATGGCTGAGCGCTCCCGCGAGTTCGAAGAAGATCACATTCTTCGCCGTACCCCGCGGCTGCGTCTTCCGTGTCGTATCCGCGCCCAACCGTAACGGCCAGACAGACTGCGCCGCGGCCGCCGTAATTCCCATGCCACCGAACTTCAAAAGCTCGCGGCGCGAAGGGATCAATTCACCGATCGTCGGCTGTTTGTTCATCACAGGTCCTAGAAGTTATACAGAAATTCCACCAGATTCAGCAGTGCCCACTGCAGGTTCTGGGCCCCGTCCACCCGGCTTTTGTCGAGCGCGGATACCGCCAACATCCGTTCCGCGGGCAGCGGCTGGCGGGACAACGTCCCAAGGAACAACTCGTCCACCACCTTGCCGTTGTCGGCGTAGCTATCCAGTAACCGCTGCACCCGGCTGTCCTTAGCCGCCAGCACCCGGTCATTCACCACCGGGGACCGCATCATCATAATCGGCTGCAGCGGCGATGGAGTCGGAGGCCGCGGAGGCGACCCGCGGTTGGACTCGCCGAACGCCGCCATAAAGCTCTTTAGTTCGCCCTTCGGCTGCGGTACCGCCACTTGCATCGCCATCTGGACCGAAGAAGGCGCGCCACCGTCCGACGTCCCGTCTTCTTTCTTTGAGGCAATTACAAACTTACCTGGACGGCTCGTTGCCATCGCAATTGCGTCATGCAACTCCTCTGCCGTCAACATCCGCACAAACTTGCGGGAGTAATATCGCGTGTAACTCTCTTTCCATTCGCCAGGAAACCTCGCTGACAGCTGATAGGCGCTTGAATTGCAAATTAGCTTAAAGAGTTTTTGCAGGCTATGATCGTTCTCCCGAAAATACTTGCCGAGCTTTTCGAGCAACTCCGGATGCGAGGGCTGAACATCCCACCCCTCCGGCAAATTCTTAGGGTCCAGCCGCGCCAGGTCAAACTCGTCATAGGGATCCACAATGCCGACGCCCATCAGCTTGGCCCAAAACATGTTCGCCGTTGCTCGGGCAAACTGCGGATGCCCCGTGAGCATCCGGCCCAGTTCTTCCCGAGGTTCCGCACCGGGGCGCGCTACCTCGTCCGAAAGAATAAATTTCGGAACATTTGAGCCGCCACTGCGCCGATTGCGCAGCATGCTATCTGCCTTGGTGTTGTACCCGGCTCCACCGTCATCCACAAAGAAATGCCCCATCACGGCAGCACTTTTCTCCACGTGCGGAATGTAGCGCGTCTTACCCAGGAATGCGGCCTCCTGAAAGAAATCCACCCTCCGCTTCGTCGTGAGGTACGCGTTTACCTTCTCCAGGTGACCGCCGCCGTTGTGACAGGAGATACACGACAAGTTAATCCCCAGGAAAATTTTCCCGTAAAGAATCGTCAACTCATCGTGCGTGTCGATCTGGTTCACCTTACTCAGATCGTCGCCATCGGCCGCTTCGCCGGGCTTACCCTCCACATGCTCCCGCGCAATCGGATTTGCCGACGCCACCACATAGTTACTCTTTGCTGACGAAGCAATCAGGCTTCGCACCCAATCATCGTAAGGGCGGTCCGCCGCCAGACTCTCCTTCAACGCATAGTGAAACAGCTGATACCCGCGGCCCATCTTGCCATTGGCCCGCAGAATATCCATGAAGAAGTAGGCCCACTTATCGACGAATTCTGGGCTGCCCACCATTTGGTCGATAAGCCGTGCACGCTTATCGGCTGCACGGTCCGCTATAAACTCTCGCACCTCTACCGGCGTCGGAATCCGTCCCGTCAAATCAAGCTTGGCCCGCCGTAAGAACTCAAGGTCCGTCGCCAATGGCGCATGCGGCACGCCGTCCCGCTTCATTTTTCCAAAGATCTCATCGTCGATGAAATTGCGATGTACCACCGCCGCCGTAGCGGCAGCTGAATTCGGCAACGACGGCGCCAGCCGTTCGGTCAGTCGCCCGGCTTGGCTTCCCTTTGGACGAAAAAGCGGCGCATGCGCCCCAGCCGGCATGCCCTTGTCCTCAACGGGCCGCGCCTGCGGCTCCGCCGCCAGGAGCGGCAGCCCCCAGAGCAATATAAATAAAACCACTCGATAAACCAAGGATTCCTGGCCTCTCCCCGCATCTGCGGCGCAGTCGACGGGGTGAGAATATCAGACGCTCAGATGGGCGTCAACGGGCCCGGACCGTCCGAAGTTTACTCGCCTCCGGCCCCACCGCTTACACCCGCCTGATACATTGGAATAATCATCCCCCGAGTCGACGCGATGCCCGTTTGGAGATCCTCTTCGCCCGCTGTCCTCCTGCTCTGCTTCAGCCTGTTGGGCAGTTGCGGAAACGAAGGGCCGCCCCCCCGTCGCGTTCTCGCCCGAGTTTTTGCCGGCGAAAAACGGATCGACCTCCGCAAGGACCTCGCCTTTCGTGCCGAAATCGTCGAGACCGCTGTCTTCGGCGAACCACTCGACATCCTGCAGTGGAAACGCCGCTATGCCTTAGTCCGCACCGTCAGCGGCAAAGAGGGCTGGCTCGATGGCCGCGTCCTTGTCCGCGCTCAGGAGATGGACGCCTTGAAGCAGATCGCCAAGGACTTCCGCGACACCGTCCCCATGGGCCAAGCCAAGGTCTACGAGATTCTTAACATTCACACCAGCCCCAACCGCAGTTCACCTAGCTTTGAGAAGCTGCCTCCGGAAGAACTGGTCGACGTCCTCGGCCACCGTGTCGCCCTCCGCGCCCCATATCAGGGGCCCGTGCAGCCCGCGAAGCCGGTTCGGCGCAAAAAGAAAAAGGCCGAAAAGGACGAGGGCCCCAAAGTCGCCCCCCCTCCCGCCCCACGGCCGCCCGGTCTCCCCGCTGACTGGAAAGAGATATCCAAAAGCACTGCCGAAACCCCTGATCCCAAGGCTCCCGGCCGCGGAGGATCGGTGAAGAACGCCATGCTCCTCACCAAGACCCGTCCGGTGGAAGTCGGCCCCCGCTACGACGATTGGACCCTTGTTCGCACCAAAGGTGGCGGTATTGGCTGGGCCCTCTCCAGCGCCCTCACCATGGCCCTTCCTGAGGACGTCGCGCAATACGCCAATCGCAACCGCATCACTTCTTACTTCCCCATGGGCGAAGTCGTCGACCCCGAAAAGGGCCGCAAGCAGCACTTCCTCTGGACCACCATGAGCAAGCGCGCCCAGCCCTACCAGTTCGATAGCTTCCGCGTCCTCACCTTCAATACCAAACGCCACCGCTACGAAACCGCTCATTGGGAGAAGGAACTCACTGGCTATCTCCCCATCCGCGTCATGGACCCCTCCGAAGGCCCCCCCGTCTTCAATCTCGTCCTGGAAGACGCCGACGGCGTCTTCTGGCGTCGGCGCTACATCTTTCAGAACAACAAGGTCAAATTCCTCGACCAAAGTCGCGTCGAACGTCCTCGCCTGCCCACTGCGCCTGAAGATCTACCCCCGCTCGAAATGCCCGACACCCTCGAGCCGGAAGAAGAGGTCTCCTTCTGGGGCCGCCTTCGCCGAAAAGTTCTCGGTCAATAACTCGCCCCTCAAGAGCCCGTAAAGCGATAGAATCTTGGCATGCAGCGACGCCAGTTTCTCCAAACCACTCCCCTCGCCATCGGAGCCAGTTATGCCGCCTTCGCTGAAGGCGCCATGCCCATGGCCAAACTCGGCCGCACCGGTTTAACCGTCTCGCGCTTCACCCTCGGTGGCGCCCACATGTACTGGCGGAAGGACGAAGCCGAGAGCATTCGCATCATCCATCGCGCCATGGATCTCGGCGTCAACTTCTTCGATAGCGCCGCTAAATATCACGACGGTCGCTCCGACGAAATCTACGGCGTCGCCCTCTCCGGCGGCCGCCGCCAGAAAGTCCTGCTCATGTCCAAGGCCGAGAAGCGCGACAAGGAGTCGGCCATGGCGCAACTCGAAAACACCCTCCGCCGCATGAAGACCGACTACCTCGACCTGTGGCAATGCCACGAAGTCGTCACCCAGGCGGAAGTCGACAAGATTCTCGGCCCTGGAGGCTCACTCGAAGCCTTTGTCCTGGCCAAGAAGCAAGGCAAGGTTCGCCATATCGGCTTCACCGGCCACGCTGATCCCGAAGTGCATCTTCGTCTCCTCCGCTCCTTCGATGGCTGGGAGACCGTGCAACACCCCGTCAATCTGATCGATCCCCACTACCTCAGCTTCGTCAAGAACGTCCTGCCCGAAGTCGGCAAAAAGGGCTGGGGGCGCATCGGCATGAAGTCGAACGCCATGGGTGGCATCGGCACCGCCAAGATTGCCACCATCACCGAATGCTTGCGCTTCTCCTGGAGCCAATCCATTGACACCCTGGTCTCCGGCGTCGAAACAGTTGACCAGCTTGAACACAACGTTGGCGTGCTGAAATCGCTCGAGAAGATGCCCCCCGCCGAAATCACCAAAATCTTGGAACGCACCAAGCAAGGCCCCGTCGGCTCCGGTGTCGAGCGCTACAAGCGCAAGGAAAACGCCGCCGGCACCTACCCGGCCCACCAGGATGGCGTCGCCGACTAAGCCGGCGTCAGTTCCAGCAACGACACTTCGGGTCGGCAGTTAAAACGGATCCCGCTCAATCCGCCAATTCCTCGGTTGATGTGCAACTGCCGATCTTCCCAGTGATAGTGGCCGGCAATGTAGCGCGGGTCGCGCACCACTGCCCAGGGGCTCAAATCCACGAAGGGCAGATGAATCTGGTTGCCGTGCGTGTGGCCCGCCAGCATCAGGTGCCACGGATACGGGCGCAGCAAGTTTTTCGCATCCGGATTGTGATTTAAGAGGACCGTCGCACCTTCCCGGGAGGCGCCGGCAAAGGCCCGCTCCGGCTCCACTTCCATTGACCACAGATCGCCCACGCCCACCAGATTCAAGCCTTCGAATCGTGCCGCTTCGTTGTGCAGCAAATGCACTGCGCCCGCCGACAGGCGTTGCCGGATCGCCGAGTGATCGAGAGTTTCCCCTCGATGGTGCATCCCATCATGGTTGCCCAGTGTGGCAAACGTGGGGGCCGCCTTCGATAGACGCCGGAAAACATCCTGGTAGGCCATGTCGTAACCCTTGTCCGGGTAATCGACGTAGTCCCCTGTCAGGCAGATCAGGTCAGGCCGAGTCGCCAAGCCAAGGTCCGCCACATAATGCAGATGATCCAGTGAAATCGCCCGTCCCAGATGCAGGTCCGACAGATGCAGCAGCCGCATCGGGCGAGCCAGACCAGGCAGGGTAATCCGGGTGTTGGTCACTTCCACTCGCCACTTTTCGACAAGACCGGCATACCCGCACACGGACGTGGCGGCTGCCGCACCGGAAAGGAAAAACGTTCTCCGATTCACTAGCCGTAGTTTAGCAGACGAACTTTGCGCCATCAAGTAACTTGTGCATCAGAGTCGCTGACCCTGAAACAGCACCGCTTCGTCACCGCTGGTTACCGCCAGGAAATAGACCGTACCGTCATCCCGGAAATCGATCGCATTCACCCGCAGAATCAGTTTGCCGTCCACCAGACGGTAAAGATTGGCCACCTGCACGAACTGGTCACCCCGGCGCACCATCAGGAAGGGCGTCCCGGACGAATGCTGGAAGAAGAGATCCCCATTGCGGTTCGCCTCAAATAAGGCCACATTGCCCACCTGCTGGCCATGCGTCAGAGTTTGGCTCGAATTCACCATCACCTCCCACGTCGTACCCTTCCATTCCGCAATCGACTGCCCACCGTCACCGATACTCATCAGCGAGAAGAGCCGCCGCCCCCCAGCCCGGTGAACGTTCGAAATGCCACGGACCACTTGCCCACCAATCCGGGTCTCGTTCGTCCGTGCCAAGCGCTGCCAAGCATCATTCGCCCAAAGGTAGATGTTGTTCTCCGGATCGTTCCGGAACTGCAGCGACACCATCAGCCGCCCATCGTCATCCAGGGCAAAGCTATTGATTTCCCTCGCCACCTTGCCGTCCAACGTCATCGCCGTCGACCCATTGTTGCTGTAGATCAGCAACTGCCGATGCTCCGTACCGTTACGCGTCACGAAGAGCCGCGTATCGCCAGCATTGGTCGGCGCCACCCAGAAAACATCACCCCGGGTATTCGCATCCACCCAGTAAGGTGCGAAGATTTGCACGTTGTTGATCGTCAATGGGAACCGTAGAAACACCTGCGGACTCGTGCTGCCCACTGGCACTCGCACCAAACCCAGATCCGTCGTAAAGTACAGCTCACCTGTCGGCGACTTCCGCACATTCCAGTTCGACACGCTCGACGAAGCACCAAACCACGGAGTCGTCGCAAAGAGACGATCTCCAATCGCCGCCACCGGCCGCAACCGGTTCCCGTCCACCAGCGCAATGCTCGACGGACTGCCGCCCGCCAGCAGATGCGGCTGCCCCACCCGTGCGCCACCGGCGAATCCGAACAGGTTCAAAGGGGCCGTCACCGGAATTCGGTCACCATGCTGGGCGATCATCCGCGGCGCGTCCGCGAACCGCACGATCATCATGCTCGAGGCGTTCGTACGGATCATCAGCGTCGCTTCGCCATTGGAGGTCAACGTGCCGCTGTCCACCTCCTGCACCGTCTGGCCGAACAACTGTCCATTCAAACGCTGCACCGGCCGAATCGGTCCATCCAGCGGCCAAACGAATACATCGTTGGCCGGCTCTCCCGGCAGTTGCGCGTAGATCAACGTGCCCGCTGTCGGATGGTGCCACAGAATTCCCGCCTGGTTGTCGATCCGCAGGCTCTTCGGCTCCGGTCCCGTCGCCGTCGTATAGCGCAGGAAATATTGCGAGCTATTCTCGAGCTGAACCGCCAAAACGAAATCGCCGTTCTCGCCGATAAAGTACGCCGGCGAACGTTCCCGCCCGCCGGCCAAGCTGCGCACTGTTGAACCCAGAATTGGGTCGCCCGTGCCAATCACCTTGATGCGCTCCGACTTGTGCCGGTAAACGATCCGTCGTCCTTCATTCGACAGAATGTAGTAGGCCTCGCCGTTGTCCGTAATGCCGAAATCGGCATCAATGTTATAGCCGCGCGGGAAGTCTTCCACCGGCCGCGCATCCCAAATCAGCAGTTCGGTGATTCGGTCGCCGAAGCCGCGAAAGAGCCCCGTGTAGGTTTGCGGCAATCCTGGAAAACGGAATCGGGCGCGAACGATCACCCACCCGCTGCTGCTCGCGGAGTTGCGCGTAATGCGAATGTCTCCCGTGCCCTCGGTGCCCGCCATCGGGGCGTCCTGCGTCAGGAAGGGCTTCAGTCCGGTCTTGTCTCCCCGATTCAGTTGCGCGCCATTGCCGCTGGTCTCTTCACGCGACAACACCCGGCCGCTCTGCAAAATCGCATGGCTGCCAAACTCGGTCGCCAGACTGCCGCTCGTCGAGCGTGGCTGGCCACCCGCCGAAACCATTCGCCAAGCCCCGTAGTCCCAATGGATCAAGCCATTCGAGGTGCCATCCAGGTTCACATTGAAAAACAGCTGACCGTCGTCCGTGCTCCACAACATCGACGGTCGCGACCGTAGTTCAAAAGACGTTGGCAGCGCCTCGCGATTGTTGATCACCTTACTCAACCGGTACCCGGGCGACGTCACCACATCCACCGCGGCCGTCACAATGGACTCTCGCTGCAGCCCGGTCAGCCGCTCGTTGTACGTATAGGTTGCCCGCACCATCGCGCCGCCATCCGCTCGCGCCGTCAGTAAGCCCGTATTGCTCACCGAAATTACCGAGGAGTTGTCGCCGTTGCGGTTATTCCCCTGCCAGGTCCAAGTCACGTTCGGAATCACCACGCCGTCAGCATTCAACGCCTCGGCGCGAAACTGCAGAGTCGCTCCCACTGCCACCGTGGCCGTTGGCGGAACCATGCGCACTTCGCGCGGCACCGTCTGGATCGGCACTTCCGCGGCTAATCCACCCACGCGCGCGGTCACCCGCACCACACCCAACGTCAGGGGACGCAACTCTCCTGTGCCTGAAATCGTCGCGATCGCCGGTGTGTTCACGCTCCAGGTGACGGCAGGGTCGGGCTTCACATTTCCCCCGCCATCGCGAAGGATCGCCCGCATCGCAAGCGTCCGCCCCACCACAACAGTGTCGTCATCGGCGAACACCTGGAGCGAATCTTGGGCCCAGGCCCCCACCGACACCAGCACGAAAAGTGCCGCCGCGCGGATCAACCCCACACCTCTTCCACGGGTCGATAATGTCCTTCGGCCGCACCGGGAACAAGCTGAAACCGGCGGCCCGACGGAGCATCCAGCAAATTCTTCGTATAGTCGACACCCAACGCCGAGTAGATCGTCGCCGCCAGATCCTCGGGATAAATCGGACGATTGCCACTCCAACCGGGATCCGTAATATTCGTCCCTGTATTGTCGGTCTCGCCCAGCGCACGACCGCCCTTGGCTCCTCCACCAATGATCGCCGCACACATCGCATCCTTGTGGTGGTCCCGGCCCGCGCGCGTATTCAGATTGCCCGGAGTACGGCCGAACTCGCCCATCACCACAATCATCGTCGTCGCCAAATCCCCGGAAGC
Source organism: Bryobacter sp. (assembly GCA_022843605.1). Classification (GTDB taxonomy): domain Bacteria; phylum Acidobacteriota; class Terriglobia; order Bryobacterales; family Bryobacteraceae; genus JALHNI01. The sequence continues at coordinate 154,676 of JALHNI010000001.1, read as the reverse complement.
TTTCAGGTCCGTGATCAATGCCGCCAGTCCGCGATCCAGTGAAGCCGCCGGCCGCAGGAAGTTCGTCGGATTGCCCGGGTCGAACATGTCATTGTGCGTGTCCCAACCCTCCGACGTCACGTTAATAAACGTCACGCCGTTCCGGGCCCGAATCGCGTTCCGCGCCACAATCAACGAACGTGCGAACGTCCCCGTGCCATACTGCTGCTCTTCCTCTTGCGTGAACTGGAACACCCGGCCCACCGGCGTGTTATACATCATGTTCCGGGCCTGCGAATAAAAGCTCGCGTAGTCAGCCATGTCCAGGTTGTACGGCCCGCTCCGCAGCGGCGCGTCCAGCGTCTCTAACAGTTCGAAGCGCTGCTCGAAACGAACCCGGCTCTCCTCCGCCGAACCGAAATGATTGTGTACCAACGTTGGAATCCCGTTGTTATCCACCGGAGGCAAAAAGGGCTGATATCGCCCACCCAGAAATGTGGCGCCCTGCAGGGAAGCATGGTTGAACGACATAAACGGCGGCAAAACGCCGTTCGAATTCTGCTCCCGCGCCATCACCGCTCCGATATGCGGCGTTTCCGAAGCGAAAGCCGGATTCTGCGAATGCGCCGTCTGCAGATAATATTGCCCACGCTCGTGCGCATTCTCCCAAGTCGCCACCGATCGCAGCAGCAACATCTCCCCCGTCAGCTTCGACAAGTTGGGATAGAAACGATTCGAAAGACGCGCCCCGCCCGTGTAGCTGCGGATATCCGCATCACGGGGATTCCAGGGGCCATCCTGCGGCGTGAACATATCCAGATGACTCGCGCCACCGTTCAGATTGATAAAGATACAAGCCTTCGCCGTATTCCGAAGCGGCGCGCTCGTCGTCGTCACTTCCGCATCGGGATGAGCCTTCAGATATCCGGCGCTCGCACCCACCAGCGCGCTGCCGAAAAGCAAATGCCGGCGCGTGACGGGCGCATGTCCTGAGCAGAGTTTGGGCCTGTGCTTCATGGTTAGTAGTTGAAGAGGAAATCGAGCTTGTTCAGCAGCGCCCACTGGAGATCGCTGAGCCACTCTTCGCGCCGGCTCTTACGGCGCGCGAGGACGGCTGCGGTTTCTGCCTCCGTGGGATTCCGGGAAAGCGTAGCGAGAAACATCTGTGAGATTGCATCTTCGTCTGAAGTCGCCCGGGCGTGGATCGAAAGCACGCGGTTGCTCAGAATTGTCCCGCGATTGTTCGTTCCAAACGTCCGCGCCACCACGAAGCCATCGTTCATCGAATACAGCAGGCCCAGCAAATTGGGACCATTGCTACTTGGTACGTTCAGCCAATTCCCCCGTCCGAACTGCGAAAGTAAGTTCGTCACCCCGTCATCGGTCGAGGGCTCAGTCGGATCCGGCAGTTGATTGGCAAACCGAACTGGTTGATCCCAGCCGAACACCGTCATCGCAGCATCGGTCCGGGTCGCCGTCACTAGCGAATCATAAACGGCTTCCGCCGACAAGCGGCTCGGGTTGTGCCGCGCAAAGTACCTTGCATACTCCGGCTTCCACGTCCCCTCATACCGGCTCGAGAGCTGATACACACTGGAACTCGTAATCAGCCGCACCATCTCCTTGATGCTGTAGCCGTGGCTGATGAAGTGGTCAGCCAATTGTTCCAGCAGTTCGGGGTGCGAATTCTGCATCGGCCATCCCTCGGGCGGTGGACGGTTCGGATCCACCCGCGATAAGTCCCACCCATCCGGCGGATCAACGATCCCGCTCCGGAAGAAGTGCGCCCACAGGTAATTCACGGTGGCTTTCGCAAACTGCCGGTCCGTCGTCAACTTCCGCGCCAATTCAGCGCGATAGTTCTCTCCCGTGGCCGGCTCTCCGTTAATGATCCATGTCGGATCATAGCTCGCATCGGTCCGTGCCGGCCGCGTACTTGGAGCGCTTAACGCCCCGGAGTAATTTCCATAGTCCCGGTCAAACACGATCATCTTCGGCCGGTAACCCGGGCCGTTGTCGGACCAGCGCAAAAAATTAGTCCGCGAAAGAAACGCCGACATTGCCCAAAAATCTGCCCGATTCTTCCGCGTCAGCCAGACATTGATCTTCTCCAGGTAACCGCGGCCGTTGTGACAGGAAATGCACTCGGTCTTAAAGCCCATCAGTTGCGTGGTGATCACGTCGGTCGTGTTGTCCCAGGTGTCCTGCACCGGACCATCGAGATCGGAAAAATTGCGCGCCCAGAATTGCACCCCGGGCGAAGTATCCACATCGCCCTGCGCGGTCAATAGCTGAGTGATGAACTGGTTGTAAGGCTGATCGCGCTCAACAAAGTCGCGTACGAATTTATAGAACACATTGCGCCCCGCCAAGCCCACATAGCGATTCGCCCGGGTCACCTTGAACTTATTGCCGAAGTACAACGTGAACTGGTCCACGTACGCTGGCGACTTCTGCAAGCGATCAATCAACGCAGCGCGCTTACCCGTCTGCTGATCGTTGACGAAGTCGAGAGTCTGCTCGGGAGTGGGAATTCGTCCGGTGAGATCTAAGTAGATGCGGCGGACAAATTCCTGATCCGTGGTCAAGGGCGCGGCTTCCACGCCGTCTGCCGTCATCTTTTCCAACAGAATCTGGTCGATGAAAGAGTCTCGCGGATAGTCCGCGGTCGCCGCTTTCTTTCGAACGGTCTTCGGCTGCGCCTGGAATGCAGCGTCGAGTTGACGGCTACTCTGCCAGGCGGCGCGCATCGCCATCGGATAGCCAGGACAATTGGGATCTGCTGCGACCAGTACGGTGATGCCCAGCGCGGTGGTGACGGCGAGACTGAAAGCGATCTTTCGAATGCTCGACATTTCCCTCGAGTATACCCCAAGCCTCTTTTGTGAAGAGTATATAATCTTGATACCGATTATGGAAACTCTACGGATTGCTCTGCTGCTCGCCGTGCCCGTCGCTGGCTTGGCGGAGACCAGCTACCACCGGGAGATTCGCCCGATTCTGCAGAAGCAGTGTTCCGGCTGCCACCGTCCCGGTGGCACGAGTGGGGGCCTCGATCTCACTACCTATTCGGCCTTCAAGACCGGCGGAAGCCGCGGCCCAGCCTTCGTCCCTGGCAATGCCGACGAAAGTCTCACCATCAAGTATCTCCTCGCCTTCGTGCAACCCCGAATGCCCATGGGTGCCCCGCCGCTAGCGAAGGACCAGATCGAGCTCTTTCGCGACTGGATCCGCTCTGGCGCTAAAGACGACTCCCCGGCCGAGTCCAGCTTATCTCTAGGTAAACCAGCACTTTATACGCAGCCGCCCGTCATCACCGCGCTCCGTTTTTCTCCCGATGGACAAACCCTCGCCGTCGCCGGCAACGGCGAAATCTTGCTTCATCGCGCCGATGGCACCGGACTCATCGCCCGCCTTCCAGGAGACTCCGAACGCCTGCTCTCCCTCGCCTTTTCACCCGACGGAAAGAAGCTCGTTGCCGGCGGTGGCACCCCTGCTCGCTTTGGCGAAGTTCAGGTCTGGGATGTTGCTTCCGCGAAGTCCCTTAAGGCCATGAGACTCACCACCGACACCGTCTTCGGAGCTTCGATCGCGCCCGACGGAAGCCGCATCGCCGTGGGTTGTGCGGACAACAGTGTTCATGTTTTCGACGCCCTCACCGGCCAAGAAGTTTACAAGATTGGCAACCACGAAAACTGGGTTCTCTCTACTGTCTTCGGGACTAACTCCCAACGCTTCGTCAGCGTCGGCCGTGATCGCGCCGCAAAACTGATCGACGCCTCCACGGGACGCTTCTTAGAAAACATAAATCTACTCCGTGGCGAACTTACTGCTGTCGCCCGTCATCCCAAGCAAGATCTAGTAGTACTAGGAGGCGATGAGCGCATCCCCTACATCTATCTCATGGACCGTCCGAAAAACATGAAGATTGCCGACGACACCACCTTAGTGCGCAAGTTAGGCCGTCAGAACGGACCCATCATGGCCCTCGACTGGTCCCCCGACGCCAAGCTGATTGCCGTTGCCGGCGCAGCCCCGGAAGTCAACGTCTATGACGCCGAATCCGGCGAGATCCGCTTCGCCCTCAAAGGTCATACGGCCGGCATTTACTCCGTCACCTTCTCGCCCGACAGCCGGCGCCTTGCCACGGCCGGCTTCGACGGCCAAGTCCGCCTCTACGAAACCGCCGGCGGCAAGTTAGTCAAAGAATTCATCCCGGTGCCCATGGCCACCGCGGGAGGTGGTCAATGAAACACTGGCTTTGGTTATTGCCCGCGCTCCTCTTCGCCGGCCCGCCCACGATCGACGATCTCCGACCCCGCGGAGCGCAAAAGGGCCGCCCCTTCAAGCTCGTTATCGTCGGCCGTGATCTCGGCAGCGGCGCCAAGGTGCATTCCAGCCTTCCCGCCACCTTCACTGAGTTGGCTCCCGAAAAAGGCCAAGCTGTCTATCTGGTGGAGCCCAAGGGCGAGATCGCCGTTGGCGTCTATCCCATCCGCCTCGAGACCGCCGACGGCATCTCGAACGTCCAACTCTTCACCGTCGGCGCCTTTCCCGAGTTAGCCGAAGAAGAAAGCGAACCCGGGCAATTGCCGCACCGCAACGACTCGATGGAGACCGCCCAGCCGCTGCCGGCCGCCAATGTCACCGTCAACGGCACCCTCCGCGGCGCCGAGCGCGACATGTTCCGCGTGCAGGCCAAGGCTGGCGAAAAGCGCACCTTTGAAATCGAGGCCCGCCGCTGTGGCTCCGCCATCGATCCGGTGATTCGCGTCTCCGACAGCCAGGGACGTACCCTTGCCCGCAGTGAAGACGCCCCGCTCGCCGGCCTTGACGCTCGCCTGGAAGTCACCTTCCCTGCCGCCGGCTATTACTACGTCGAAGTGCACGACGCACGCTTCAGCACCCAAACCACCAACTTCTACCGCCTTAAGTCCGGCCAATTCAGTTACCCCACTGAATTATTCCCCTTGGGCGGTCAGCGAGGCAGTAAGACGCCAATCACCATCTCGGGTGCGTCTACCGTCGCCGATATCTCCGGACGCACCGCGTTCGTCACCCTGCCCGATGCCTCTACGCTGCCGCTACCCCTCGCCGTGGGCGACGAACCTGAATTCGATGAGTCAGCTGGCCGCCTAGTCGTCCCCTCCATCATGAACGGCCGCCTCAGCAAACCCGGCGAGGCCGACACTTACAAGCTCGCTGTACAACCGGGCCAAGTCTTCATGTTCGAGGTCCAAGCCCGCGAGTTAGGCACCTCCCGCCTCGCTGGCGTGATTACCGTACGCGACACCCAGGGCAAGAAACTGGCGTCGGCCGGTGACACATCGGTACTTCTCGGCGTCAACTCCGTGCAATTCGAATCGCGCACCGCGGGCGACCCCTACTTACGCTTCCCCGTCCCGGAAGGCGTCCACGAGATCCAAGTTTCCATTGATGATTTGGCCGAACGCGGCGGCCCCGGTTTCGCCTATCGCCTCCGCACCCGCATCGCCCCCAACGAGTTTGAGCTCTCCGTCAACACGCCCTATCTCAATATCCCCGCCGGCGGCAACGCCGCCATTCCCGTCAGTATCGAACGGCGCGGGTACAACGGTCCCGTGCGCGTCTCCATCCCTGCCCTGCCCAAAGGCCTGCGCGCCGAAGGCGGCTGGATTCCCGAAGAGATCGTCGATCCAGTCACCGGCCTTGCACGCACCGCCAGCCGTCGCGGCGTCATCGTCATCTCCGCCGACGCCGACGTCCGGCTCCCCTTCACCGAACTCACCGCCGTCGGCGAAATCACGCTGCCCGACGGCCAGAAACTCTCGAAGACGGCACGCGGCCCCGGCATGGTCGTCAACGTATCCGGCGCCGTCTCGCAAGGTGTTGTCGACCGTCAACGCGGTATCACCGCCCCCTGGTTGTCTGCGGGCCTCCCCGTCGCCATCACCGCCCCGCCCACCGCTTGGCTTGAGGTCTCCCTCGCCCAACAAACCATGAAAAGCGAAGGCGAAGAGTTCATCTTTCGCTACCAGTGGAAGTCCCGCCGTATGGGCATGGAATGGCCGGCCAACTTATCGGTAGACTTGCTGAATGCGGCGGACACCCGAACCATCGACTTCAAGCCCAGCGAAAAGGACAAGTCGACCGGCACGTTCAAAGTCACCACGACCAAGAACACCCTGCCCACCCAATATGACCTGTACGTCGTTGGCCGCCTCATGGTCAATGGTCAGCTCGAAGAAATCCCGGCTCGGCCGATCCGAATCGAAGTGAAGGAGGTTCCCGCCAGTGAAGTTGTTGCTGCTCAGTAGCGCGCTAGTGGTAAGTTTGACGGCGGCCGGGCCTCAAGTCACCTATTTGAAGGACGTAGCTCCCATCTTGAACAAAGCGGGCTGCACCTCAGGGCCCTGTCATGGCGCCGCCAAAGGGAAAAATGGCTTCAAGCTATCCCTGCGTGGCTACGATCCCCAGTTCGATTACGAGGCCCTGCTCTATGACCTTTCCGGCCGCCGCTTCAATCGCGCCGATCCCGGTAAGAGTCTCATGCTCGCCAAGCCCACCCAGGAGATTCCCCACGGCGGCGGATTGCGCTTTGAGAGGAGCACCGAGTATTACAAAACCATCTTCAATTGGATCGCCCAGGGCGTTCCGTTCGGCGATCCCCTCAAGGACAAGGTAGAGGCCTTAGCCGTCCAGCCCACTGAGATCGCCATGCCGAAGCCGGGCGAAAAGATCGCCTTGAAAGTCGTTGCCACGTACAAAGACGGCTCCACTCGCGAAGTCACCCGCGAAGCCACCATCGAATCGAACACCCCCGATGTTGCCCGCATTGATCCTGCCCAAGCCACCGTTGCCGGCGAACGGGTTGGCGAGGCCACCTTGCTCTTGCGCTATGAAGGTAAATACGCCACGATTCCTGTGGCCGTCCTCAACCCCAAGCCCGGTTTCGTCTGGAAGCCGCTCGCCCAGCATAACTTCATCGATCAACTGATCGACGCCAAGTTACAGAAGATGAAAGTGCAGCCGTCACCGCTGGTCGACGACGCTGCCTTCTTACGGCGCGTTTCCCTCGATCTCACCGGCCAAACACCCTCGCCCGATGAGGTTCGGGCTTTCCTCGCCGACGCCACCCCCACCAAGCTGAAACGCGCAAAGGTGATTGATAAGCTCATCGCCCGCCCTGCCTACGTCGACCAATGGGCAATGAAATGGGGAGACCTGTTGCAGTCAAGCCGTAAGTTCCTGGGCGAAAAGGGCACCTATGGCTTCCGCGAGTGGATTCGTGAATCGCTGGCCGCCAATAAACCCTATGACGCCTGGGTGCGCGAGTTGATCACCTCCAGCGGTTCAAGCTATGAATCCCCCGAGGCCAATTACTACCGGACCACTCGCGACGCCAAGGCCACCATGGAAAAGACTACCCAGGTCTTCATGGGCACCCGAATGGTCTGCGCCCAGTGCCATGACCATCCCTTTGAACGCTGGACCCAGAATCAGTACTACGAGATGTCCGCCTTCTTCTCTGGCGTCGGCGTTCGTCCCGGTTACGAAGTCGGCGAAGAAATCATCTACAACCAGCGTGCGGACTTCGACATGAAGCACCCCAAGGATGGCCGCGTCATGGCGCCCAAGTACCTGGTCGCTTCCACCGGCACGCCTCCGCTGCCCGCCCAGGATTTTGGCGCCCGTCAACGCCGTGCCGCCTTCGCTGCCTGGCTCACCTCCCGCGACAATCCGATGTTCGCCAAAGCCGCCGTCAACCGGGTCTGGAGTTACTTCTTCGGCAAAGGCATCATCGACCCCGTCGACGACATCCGTGCCTCCAATCCGCCCGTCAACGCCGCACTACTCGATGCCCTCACCAAGGACTTCATCGCCCATAACTTTGACTTGCGGCACTTGATGCGCACCATCGCCAATTCCCGCGCCTATCAGGCCACCATCGCCACCAACGAGTGGAACGCCGGCGACACCACCAATTTCTCGCACGCCATGCCGCGCCGCCTCGGCGCCGAACAACTGATGGATGCCGTCGCCCTCGCCACCGGTGCCCGTCCGAATTTCCCCGAAGTTCCCGAAGACACCACCGCCGCCCAATTGCCTGACCCGCACGTCGGCAAAGAGGGCTTCCTCGACCTCTTTGGCCGCCCGACCCGGGAAACCGCTTGCGAGTGCGAACGCCGCACTGAACTCAGCCTGCCCCAGGCTCTCAATCTCGTCAATGGTGCCACCATCTCCGATGCCGTCGCCGACCCCAAAGGCCGCGTAGCGAAGTTAGTCCTCAGTGGACGCAGCGACTCGGCAATCGTCGAGGAGTTGTATCTCGCCGCGCTCAGCCGACTGCCCTCGAAAACCGAAGCTGAGACCGGACAAGCCTATCTGGCCGCTGGTCCGCGCGCCGCCAAGGCCCAGGACTTACTCTGGGCGCTGCTCAACAGCAAAGCATTCTTATTTAGCTGGTAGGGAGACAAGATTTATGCTGACAATTCCCGGACGGCAAGTCCACACCTGTGAAGGTCCCACGCGGCGCGAGTTACTCCGCATCGGCTCCATCGGCATGATGGGCCTCAACCTTCCGCACTTCTTCGCCCAGAAGGCTTCGGCGGCGAATGAGCTGGCCGGCAAGAACAAGTACGCCGGTGCGCGTGGCTTCGGACAAGCCAAGTCCGTCATCATGATCTTCCTCCAGGGCGGCCCCTCGCACATCGACATCTGGGATCCCAAGCCCAATGCCGCCGCCAACATCCGCGGCGAGTTCAAACCCATTCCCACTAAGATCAAGGGCACTCACATCAGCGAGCACATGCCGATGATGGCTCAGGCTCTCGATAAGGCCACCCTCATCCGGTCGATGAGTTACACGCCCAACGGACTCTTCAACCACACCGCCGCCATCTATCAGATGCTCACCGGCTATCCGCCCGATAAAGTCTCCCCCTCCGGCCAGTTGGAGCCGCCCAACGGCGCCGACTTCCCCAACATCGGCAGCCACATCTCCAAGATGAAGCCCATGACGGAACCCGTCCTGCCCTTCGTCGAACTACCCCGGCCCCTCCAGGAAAGCGGCATCATCGGCAAGGGCGGCGCCGCCGGCTTCCTCGGCAAAGCCTACGATCCCTACCGCATGTATCAGGATCCCGTCCGGCCCATCCAGCTGGAAGATCTTTCCCTCCGCAAGGACGTCCCCGCCGATCGCCTCAAGGACCGTTTCGCACTCCTCAAAGGCATCAACCAATCCATGCCCGAACTGGAAAAGGCCCTCAACGACTTCGCCATCGACGAGTATTACGGCAAGGCCTATGACTTAGTTCTCTCCGGCAAAGCCCGCGACGCCTTTGACCTTACCAAGGAGAAAGACACCGTCCGCGAACGCTACGGCCTCCATACCTTCGGCCAAAGCACCCTCATGGCTCGCCGCCTGATTGAAGCCGGCACCAAGTTCGTCCAGGTCAACTGGCCCTCCGTCGCCAACGGCGACCCCGAAACAACCTCCTGGGACACCCACGCGGCGAACTTCGGCCCCCTCAAGAATCTGCACTGCCCCAAGCTCGATCGTTCGCTGTCCGCCCTTCTCGAAGATATGGATCAACGGGGAATGCTGAAAGAAACCATGGTCGTCGCCATCGGTGAGTTCGGCCGTTCGCCCCGCATCGGCGTCTCCACCTCCGGCAACTCCAACGCCCCTGATGGCCGTGACCATTGGCCTTATTGCTACAGCGCCGTCGTAGCCGGTGCGGGAATCGCGCGCGGCGTGCAATACGGCGAGAGCGACGCGACCGCCTCTTCTCCCAAAGAGAAACCGGTCCATCCCAACGACTTACTCGCCACCGTCTACTACGCACTCGGTGTTGATCCGGATATGGAAATCCTGAACCATCTCAATCAGCCGCGCGAATTGGTCAAAGGCAAAATCGTCGCCGACCTTTTCGGCTAAAACCTCACAGGGCTAAAGTTGCCCGGGCAGCGGCGGACTCGTAACTCGCCTCCACCATCCGCACGGAGAAGAGATAGTCGCGTCCGTTCGTCTCAAACGGCTCGCCGCTCTCCAGGCACTCCACAAAGTGCCGCTGCGTGGCCAGCGCCGAATCGCCCTTATATCCGGTCGTCGGCGGCTCCCAGTCAATCCGCATCAGTTCGCCCGAGCCCGACCACAATGACCCATCCCCCATCATCGCCAGCGTGCCGGATGACCCGTCAATCCTCAGCCGCGCCATCGCCACACCGTTCTCCAGCACCTCGCCGCACCGCGTGGCCGTAATCCAACACCGCCGCCCATCCGGCCAGAACAAACGAATCTGCGCCGAATCTTCTCCCGCAATCACCGGGTTCACGCGTTTCGTGTAAGCCCGCAGGCTCTCCGGCCGCCCGAACAAGTAACAGGCGCTATCCAGAAAATGCACTAGCGTCTCGTAAATCAGCAACTGCGGATAGGTCGCAAAGTAAGGCTGATTCGGATACGGCGGATTCATCAGGCCGTCGTTACTCGAGTGAATCCAGACGGCACTCTTCACCTCGCCGATCTCACCGGCATCCAGCCTCCGCTTCATCTCCCGATACCACGCCTGCCAGCGCCAATTCTCGTTCACCATCATCCGGACGCCCGCCGCCTCGGCCGTCTCGACAATCGCAACCGCCTCCGCCAAAGTCGGCGCAAAAGGCTTCTGGCAAAGGATATGCGCGCCGTGCTGCGCCGCCAGTTGCGCCAGCGACAGGTGCGTCTCCGGCCGGGTCACGATGTCCACGAAGTCCGGCTTCTCCGCCGACAGCATCGCCGCCGCATCTGTGTAAGTCCGCGCAACGCCGAAGTCTGCCGCAAATGCCTTCGCTTTAGTCTCGTCCGCGTCGCACACCGCGACGATCTCGCAGTGTTCCCGCAGCCGGTTCCAATCGGCCATCTGGATCCTGGAGAAGAATCCGCAGCCAATTACCACCCCACGTTTCATCTGGCCTTAGTCGCCGGTCGCCGTCGCCGGCGTCACGGAACTCCGGCGTCCGCTCAACATCGCCTTGGCTTCTTCCACCAGCGAGTAACCCACCGGCACCACCAGCAAGCTCAGCAGCAGGCAAAGCATCTGTCCACCAATGATCGTGATTGCAATCGCCGAGCGCTGAGAAGCGCCTGCGCCGATGCCCACCGCCGTCGGAATCAAGCCCGCGATAATCGAGAAAGTCGTCATCAGAATCGGACGCAACCGCACCTGATTCGCCTTCATGATCGCCTGCCGCAGTGGGATACCCTCGTCGCGCAAGCGGTTCATATAGTCAATCTGCAAAATGCCGTTCTTTTTCACGATGCCCAGCAGCAGCAGGATGCCCAGCGAACTAAACAGATTCAAGCTGCGGTCCGTCACAATCAAGCTCAGCAGCGCGCACGGGATCGACAACGGTAGCGTCGTCAGAATAATGAAGGGATGCACCAGGCTCTCAAACTGTGCCGCCAGCACCATGTACATAAATACGCTCGCCAACGCCATCGCCAGCAACATGTTCGTCGCCGTCTCTTCCAGAATCTTCACCTGCCCTGAGAAACTCATCGAGTAACCCGGCGGCAAATTGATCTTGGAAATCACATCGTTCACGGCTGCCGCACCTTCGTTCAACCCGTAGCCCGGCGCGATATTTCCGTAAATGCCGACGCTGAACTGCCGGTTAAAGCGATCGATACGCGACGGTCCCAATCCCCGCTCCAACTTCGCGATCGAATCCAGCCGGATCAGTCCCTGCCTCTCGCTCGGAATCAGCAACCGGCCCAAACTATTCGGATCGTCACGCTGTCCTGGATTCAGCCGCACCGTCACCGGATACTGCTCGCCATCTTCCTTGTAAGTGGAAATTTGATCCTCACCCGACATCAGCAGACGCACCGCGCCCGCCACGTTCGACACCCGAACCCCCAGATCCGACGCCAGTTGGCGGTCAATGTCGATCTGCATCTCCGGGTTATTCAGGTTCAGATTCACCTTGATATCGGAGATCATCGGCTTCTTCAGCACTTCCGCATTTACTTCCTTGGCGATCTCCACCAACTTACCCAGGTCCGGCCCGAGTAACTGTGCTCGAATCGGCGCAAACGTATCCCGCCCACCCAGAGCATTCGGAAACGATACCCGCGGACGAGCCACCGCAAATTCCGGCAGCATCACGGCCCGCACCTTGGCGCCCATCTCTTGAATCGATCCCCGCTTTTCCGGCGGGTCAATCAGAATCGTCATGTACGACATCGTTACCCGGTTCAGCATCTGCATGCTCTGCGGAATCACCGCCTTCACCCCCGGCACCGACTCCAGTTTCTTGGCCAGGCGCATTGTGAACTGCTCCGTCCCCTCCAGTGAGAAGCCTTCGGGCAGTTCCATATACACTGCCAGTTCGCTCTGATCCTCCTGCGGCATCCATTCCTGCTTCGTCATCTGATACAGCGGAACCGTCGACGCTAGCGTCAACGCGCAAATCAGCATAATCGCCCAACGATGGTTCAATGACCAGTTCAGGCTCGCCAGATACCACCGATGCAGCATGTCAGGATGCGCATCCTCATCGTCATGTTTCTTGCCACCTGACGCCCGTTTGAGCAGTCGCGCGCCCAAAGCCGGGGTCAAAGTAAACGCCACCAGCATCGACACCAGAATCGAAATCGCCATCGTCCAACCGAACTGATTTAGATACCGCCTGGCGTAGCCGCTCATAAACGCAATCGGCACAAACACGATCACCAACGAAACTGTCGTCGCGATCACCGCCATGGCAATCTCGTTCGTCGCTGCAATGGTCGCCTCTTTAGGCGGCAAGTCCCCTTTTTCAAGGAACCGGTATATGTTCTCCAGCACGATAATGGCGTCGTCAATAACAATTCCCACTGCTAACGTCAGCCCCAGCAAGGTCATCGAGTTCAACGTAAAGTCCATGATCCGGAGCACCGTGAACGTCGTAATGATTGAAGTCGGAATCGCAATCGAACTGATTACCACCGTGCGCCAGTCACGAATAAACAACCATACGATCAGCGAGGCCAGCAAGCTACCCAGCAGTAAGTGCTCTTCCAGCGCCGCCACCGATGCGCGAATATAGCGTGCCTGGTCCGTCGTTACTTCCAAATCCACGCCCGGAGGCAGGTTCTTCTTGATCTCTTCGATCTTGACTTGCAAGGCATCAACGACCTTCACCGTATTCACGCCCGTCTGCCGCCGCACATCCAGCAGAATCGCTGGCTTGCCCTGATAGTAGGCAAACGTCCGGCGCTCGCCCATCCCATCCTCAGCCACGCCCACTTCGCGCACCCGCACCGGCGCGCCGTTCACGTTCTTGATGATGATGTTGTTGAACTCCGCGATATCCTTCACGCGGCCCAACGTTCGCACGCCCAACTCCGACGGTCCCCGTACAATTCGCCCACCCGGCGCTTCGATGTTCTCCGTCCGAATCGCCTGCTCCACATCCTGCGCGCTCAGGTTATAGGCGTTCAGCTTATCCAGGTCCAGGTAGATGTTGATCTGCCGGTTCCGCCCACCGTTGATCTCGATGCTGCCCACGCCGTCCACGGTCTCCAGCGCCCGCCGGACCTGCTTATCCGCAATCTCGGTTAGCTCACGGACCGGGCGGGTCGTGCCGCTCATCGCCAGCTTGATAATCGGATCCGAATCCGGATCCGCCTTAATCACGCTCGGCGGCAGTACATTCGGTGGCAACCGCCGCATCGCCCCGCTCACCTTCTCGCGCACATCCTCAGCCGCCTCGGAGATATCGCGATCCAGCACAAACTGCACCGAAATGTTCGCGTTACCCTCGGTCACCCGCGCCGTCATCTCGTCGATGCCCGCAATCGCCGCAATCGACTCTTCCAGCGGCAGCACCACCTGCGAAACCATCTCTTCCGGACTCGCGCCCGGCAACTGCACCCGCACATAGACCGAGGCCGGATCGCTCTTCGGGAAAAGGTCAACCCCCAAGTCCATGAAACTGAACACGCCCAGCACCACCAGGAACATGATCAGCATCAAGGCAAACACCGGACGCTGCACGCAAATTTCAGACAATCTCACTGGAACGATCCTTTCGCACACCCGTCCTGGGCGAGGCCATGGAGGAAAGACACGCTACAGAGCGTGAAGGTTACTGCGCACACTTGGCGAGAATCCACCATTCTACGACTAAACTAGAGGAGATCCACGTCATGAAAATCGCATTTCTCTTCCCCGGCCAAGGCTCCCAGTTCGCCGGTATGGGCCGCTCCCTGGCTGACTCCAGCCCCCTCGCCCGCCAGACCTTCGAAGAGGCCGACGACACGCTCGGTTTCGCCCTCTCCACCCTTTGCTTTGAAGGGCCTGAGGACCAGCTCAAGCTCACTGAGAACACCCAACCCGCCCTCGTCGCCGCCTCCACCGCGGCCTGGCGCGTCCTCACCGAACGCGGACACCGGCCAGACTATGTCGCCGGGCACAGCCTCGGCGAGTACTCCGCCCTCGTCGCCGCCGGCAGCCTCACCTTCGCCGACGCACTGAAGCTCGTTCGCCAGCGCGGCCGGTATATGCAGGCCGCCGTCCCCGCCGGCGTCGGCGCCATGGCCGCGATTCTCAAGCTTCCCGCCGGCACCCTCGACGGCATTCTCGCCGCCGCCGCGGAAGGCGAAACCGTCTCCGCCGCCAACCTCAATTCGCCCGACCAGATCGTCATCGCCGGACACGCTGGCGCCGTCGCCCGCGCCATGGAACTCGCCAAAGCCGCCGGCGCCAAGCGCGCCATCGCCCTCCCCGTCAGCGCTCCCTTCCACTGCTCACTCATGGCCCCCGCCCAACAGCAGATGAGAGCCCACCTCGACGAAACCCCTTTCGCTGACCTCACCGTGCCCCTCATCAACAACTGGCAAGCCAGTCAGATTACCTCCGGCGTCGATGCCCGCCAAGGCCTCTATGAGCAGATCCCCAACCCCGTCCGCTGGGAGGAAAGCGTACGCGCCCTCGCCTCGCTCGGCGTCACGCGCGCCCTCGAAGTCGGCCCCGGCGCCGTCCTCACAGGCCTCGTCCGCAATATCACCCCTGACATCACCACCGTCCGCGCCGGCGAAGCACCCGATCTCGAAAGCTTGTGATAGCCTTCCCCACATGACCCGCCGCCAGTTCGCCACCCTCGCCGCCCTGCCCCTGGCCGCGCAGGTTCCACAGCCCTTCCCCATCGGCTTCAACACCTACTGCCTCCGCGCCCTCCGCTGGACCGACCACCAGCACCTCGACTTCGCCGCCGCCCAGAAACTCGACGCCATCTTTCTCCAGGACTCCCTCGATCCCCGCGCCCAGGACCCCGCCCACTGGAAAGAAGTCCGGGCCAAAGCCGCCACCCTCGGTCTCCACCTTCAGTCCGGCGGCGGCGGCATCCTCCCCAAAACCCCCGATCAGATCGACGCCGCCATCGCCACCCTCCGCAAAAACATCGTCCGCTCTCACGCCCTCGGCTCCCCCATCGTCCGCGCAGTCATCGCCAGTGACCGTGCCTCCTTGCCCAAAGGCATCCCCCCCGAACAGCACCTCGAAACCGTCCTCAAAATGCTGAAAGCCGTCCGCCAGCAGGCCCTCGACGCCAACCTCAAAATCGCCATCGAAGTCCACAAAGACTTCAGTGCCTGGGAGCATCGCCAACTCATCGAAACCGCCGGCCCTGATTTCGTCGGCAGCTACCTCGACACCGGCAACCCCGTCTTCATGCTCGAAGACCCCCTCACCACCGTTGAGGAGTTAGGCCGCTACGCCGTCACGCTCCACCTGCGCGACTCTGTCGTCTACGAAACCAAGCGCGGCATCGCCGTTCAATGGGTCCCCCTCGGCGAAGGCGTCGTCGACTTCCCGCAGATCCTCGCCCGCGCCCGCCAACTCTGCCCCCAGGTCCACGTCTTCATCAAACCCATCACCGGCCGCCCTCCCGCCATCCTCCCCATCTACGAAAAGGACTTCTGGAAGGACTATCAACGCAACCGCGCCCAGGACCTCGCCCGCTTCCTGAAACTCGCCCGCGACGGCCGTCCCTACGAAGGCCACGTCGTCATCGAAGACCTACAAAACCGCCCCGTCCCCCCTCACTTCGCCGAAGCCGTCAAGTACCAGCAAAAAGAGCACATGGAACGCTCCATCGCCTACGCCAAACAAACCCTAAACCTCGGCCGCCGCTGGCGCTCCGCCTAGCCTCATAACGTTATTACACCCAACTGATTCCAGCCGCGCACGGAGTAAGCTGCTCGCGAACCGGCTGACCTGCATCCGGCTGTTTCCGCTCCAGCGAGTCCTGCGGGTTCTGAACTGAGACATTCGAGACCAGATGCACGCAACGTATCATTGCGAGCTGTTGGTGACGCGCTGCGCCCGAAGAGATTTATAAGCCATCCCACGAGCAACGAAGCCGCACCGCTGAAGTTGGTGAGGCCGGAAACGCGGAACGTTACTTCCCCGACAACGACAACTGCTTAGCCCGGTCCTCGTCCGCGCCCTTCTTATCGCCCATCCGGCTGCGCAAGCCCGCCCGTGTCAAGTAAGCATTCGCGTAACCCGGCCTTAGCTCAATCGCCTTGTCCAAATCCGCCTTCGCCTCTGGATACTTGCGCAACAACATATACGCAAAACCCCGCGCATTCAAGGCCAGTACGTAGTTCGGATCCAGTTTAATCGCCTCGGAGAGCACATCCACGGCACGCTGGTAGCTACTCTCCTGAATCAACTTACGTCCCAAGGCATTATAGGCTTCCGCCGATAACTTCCCCACTACCGGAGCCGGAACAACAGCTGGCGCCGCCGGAACAGGAACCGGCTTCGGCGTCACCGCCACCGGTGCCGGAGTGGGAGTGGGAACGGCAACCGGAATTGGAGCAGCCACCGGCGTCTCCACCGGAGCAGGAGGCGCTGGAGCCGCAGCCACTACTGCGGGCGCAGGCGGCTCCACCGGAGCCTTCGCCGCCGCCAACTTCTCTTCCGCCATCGACAGCAACGACTTCGCTTCCATCAACGCCGGCTTCAGCCGCAAACTCTCCTTAAGATCGCTCGTCGCCCGCTCGAAATCTCCCAGCAACAAATGCGCGCTCCCGCGCGCATAGAACGCCTCGGCGTAATTCGGATTCAGCTTAATGGCCTCACCCCGGTCGGCCAGACCTTTTTCATGCTCGCCGAGTAAGTGATAAGTCCCGCCGCGCACCACATACAATTCCGCATCGCTCGGATCCAGCTTCAGCGCCGCGGACCTGTCCGCCAAGGCGCGGTCCAACTCTTTCAGCTCGACAAAGCTCGTCGCGCGTGCCAAATAAGTGTGCTTGTTGTTGGGCTGCAGCCGGATCGCCGCGGTAAAGTCCGCTACCGCCTCGGCATGCTGCCCGAGGCGCTGTTTCGACGCTCCCCGCAGCGTAAGAGCCTTATCGGAGTCCGGCTTGGCCTTCACCACCGCATCCATATCGGCAATGGACTTCTCGAAGTTACCTAATTGCCCATAAGCATACCCGCGCTCCATCACTGCTTCCCAGTAGTCCGGCTTCAGCGCGATCGCCCGGTCATAATCTTCCACCGCATCCCGATACTTGCCCAACAACGCGAGCGCCACGCCACGATCCTTATAGGGCGCCGGATTATCCAGCCGCAGCTTGATGCCCTTCGTTAAGTCGTCGATCCCGTTCTGGTGCTGGCCTAACTTCACATACTCCACGCCCCGGGCGTTGTAGATCTGTGCTTTTTCCTGCCCTGCCGCAATGGCCCGCGTATAGTCCGCCACGGCCTTCGCCGAGTTCCCCATCGCCGCATTGAGGTCACCGCGCAGCAGCCACGCTTCGCCGTCATCGGGATTCAGCGTTAAGGCTTGGTCAAGATCGGCCTGAGCGTCCGGCAGCCGATTCAGCATCATTCTCAAGCGGCCGCGCGCGCGCCACGCATTCGCATTGGCCGCCCCCAGCGCCACCGCTTCGCTGTAGGCAGCTTCCGCCTCGGCATCCTTGCCTTCGCTCTCAAACCGCTCACCGGCTTCGAGAAACCGCTTGGACTTTCCCGCGTCCTGCTTCGGCGGCGACTTCTGCGCGGTCAACGCCGCCACTCCGCCGATGGCGCAAAGTACTAGGAAAACCAGCCCGACTCGCCGTTTCATTTCGCTTCCATGGTACCATCCGCGTTTAATTTCAGCCGCTTGCCCCGCCACTCCACCGTGTTAAACATGG
The DNA here is from genome assembly GCA_022843605.1 of Bryobacter sp. Lineage (GTDB taxonomy): Bacteria > Acidobacteriota > Terriglobia > Bryobacterales > Bryobacteraceae > JALHNI01. The sequence continues at coordinate 136,543 of JALHNI010000001.1, read as the reverse complement.
CACCCGTCACCCACACCCCAAAGGCAAAGCAGTCCCACAACGGCGCTAACAGCCATCCCGCCCGCGCCACCCGGCTCTGCAGCACCAACACTCCCGTCGCATAGGCGCTCGCCCAGCGCGCCATAGCGACTCCCGTCGCCAAGGCTGGTTCCCCCAAGACGAGGCACACCATCATCCACATTCCCGCGTGCGTCACCGGCAACCCCCAGTAGCCGCCCCGCGATACCCGGATCGTCCTTGCCCACCGCACCTGATGCTGAAACACACCCCGCCAGGAGTCTTCGCCCAGGGTCGTCTCCACTACCGTCTTCGACAACGACACCCGTTTCCCCAGTTGAGTGATTCGCTTGGCCAACTGGTAATCATCGGCTAGGTAAGTCTCCAGCGCCTCAAAGCCGCCCACAGCCGCCAGATCCTTGGCCCGAAACACCAGCGTCGCTCCCAGCCCGAACTCCTTCACGCCCGCCACCGGCGCCACCAGTACGCCTGCCGCAAAGTCGATCGCGATTCCCAACGCCTCCCAGCGCCCCGCCCACTTCCCGGCCACCGCCCGGTACAGGCAAGTCACCACGCCCACGTCGTCCGCGGACAAGGGCGCCGTCACTTGGCGTAGATACCCCGGCTCCACCGCAATGTCGCTATCGTTCACCAGCCACAACGGATACCGCGCCTGCCGCCCTAACTCCACCAGCACCGCCACCTTCCCATTGGGCGCTCGCCGCTCCACCTGAAACCACTCGATCCGCCGTTCGGGAAACTCGCCCTTCAGCCGCTCGATCTCCGCCACCGCCGGATCGTCCGCATCCGCCACCCCAAACAACAGCTCAAACCCCGGCGCGTAATCCTGCTGTGCATGGCCCAGAATCGCTTCGTAAAATCCCGGATCCAGGCCCCGCACCGGCTTCAGAATCGACACCGGCCCCGGCAAAGTCTCCCGCTCCGCCGGCCGCCGCCATTGCCGCAACGCCGCCCACAGCGCCACCAGGTGATAGCCCCCCGTCGCCAGCGCGGCACCCCATAGAAGCCACTCCATCAAGCCGCCAGCAGCCACACCCCGGCCGCCACCAGTCCCGCCCCCACCCATCGCAGAGCCGATACCGGTTCGTCCAAAAAGTACCGCGCCACCAACGTCTCAATCACGACACTGGCCGCCGTCGCCGGCACCGCGAAGCTCAAATCCGCCACTTCCAGCAGCTTGAGAAAACAAAAAAACGACGCCGCCATAAATCCGATCGACGCCAACAGATACCGCCGTTGAAACATCGCCACCCACACCCGCGCCAACCGCCCCGGCCGGAAATCGACAATCTCGCCGTGCCGCTTCATCTCCGCGGACTGCAGCACATCGGCGCCCACCGTCGACACCACCACGCCGCCCACCAGCAACCACGTCATCATCGGCTTGCCTTTGGCGCCGTCCGCCCCACCAGCACTGCTCCAAACGTGATCAGCGCAATCCCCATCGCGCGCTCCCGCGAAATCCGTTCCCCCAGAAACTGCCATCCCGCCAGCGCGCTCAGCGCATAGCCGATCGAGGTCACCGGAAGCACGTAACTCAAATCCGCCAGCGACAGCAGCGTGATCCGCGTCAGCGTCCAGAAGATCAGCAGCCCAATCCCCAGTAGCACCCACGGATTCAGCAGCGCGCCCAGCAGCGTCTCTTCCGGTCCGCGATGCTTCATTCCCCAACTCATTGAGAAATTCCCCACCACGTTTGCCATCACCACCACTGCCGCCAAGAAAGGAATCCGCAAGCCTTCAGTATACGGAACCCTTCCGATTCACTCTGCGTAATAATCCTCGTATGTCCGCCCTTGAAATCCTCGGCATCGCCGCCAGCCTCAGCCTGCTTGCCGGCTGGCGGCTCTACGCCACGGTCCTTGCCGTCGGCGTCGCCCTCCGCCTGGACTGGTGGCAACTCCCCCCGCAACTCACCAACCTCGACGTCGTCTCCCACACCTGGGTCCTGTCCGTCTCCGGCCTCGGCTTCGTCTGCGAATTCTTCGCCGACAAGATTCCGTGGCTCGACTCCATCTGGGACTCCATCCACACCTTCATCCGCCCCATCGGCGGCGCGTTACTGGCCTTCAGCCTGATCTCCCCGACTGATCCCAAAATGCAGGTGATCTTCTTCCTGCTCGGCGGCGGAATGGCCCTCCTCAGCCATACCACCAAAACCGGCACCCGCCTCATCGTCAATCAAAGCCCGGAACCGGTCTCCAACACCCTCGTCAGCCTCGCCGAGGACGCCACCGTCGCCACCGGACTATGGCTCACCATGACCCACCCGCTCCTCGTCGCCGCTCTCGCCCTCATTGCCATCGTCCTCTGCGCCCTGGTGATCCGCTTCACCTGGAAACTCCTCCGCAAGCAATACACTTGGCTAGCCAACTCCGTTGGTTAGCTCAGAATTTGCAGATTCTCCGGCGGAAACTCGAGCACCCACTCGCCTACGGGCTCATCGCACTCCGCCATCTCCGCCAACACCCCGCCGCTAAACTCCACCAACAATCCCCGCTGGCGGTGATAAACCCTCTGCACCCTCGCAGGCATCTCCTCTGCCCGGAGTTCCCCGTCCCTCGCCCTTGCCCGCACATGCCGATGCTGAATGCATTTCCATCTGCCTGCACCTGCCGGCAGGACGTTGTAGTTCCCCAACAAACGCGCCACATCCGCATTCACCGGAGCGTCGGCAACCTCTTCCGGCGTTCCGCTCTGGACCGCCCGACCCTCCCGCATCACCACCATCCGTTCGCCCAACGCATAGCACTCATCAAGATCATGCGTCACCAATAGCACTGGCGTACGCAACTCCGCGAGCACTGAGTACAACTCCTGCCGCAGCGGCGCGTCCAGCCCCCGTGCCGGTTCGTCGAGCAAGAGCAACCTCGGCTGCCCGACCAACGCTCGTGCAATTGACCCCCGCTGCTTCTGCCCGCCAGACAACTGCACCGGACGCCGGCCCGCTACCCCCGAAAGCCGAAAGCGCTCCAAAATCTCATCGATCCGCGGACCGCCCGGTCGCTGCTCAGCAGCAAATTGCAGGTTCTGCCGCAATGTCATGTGCGGAAACAGCGCATAACTCTGGAAGACATACCCAGTCCGCCGCGCCCGCGCTGGCAGATTAATCCGCCGGCCACTGTCAAACAGCACCTCGCCATCCAGCACAATCCGCCCCGTGTCCGGCGACAGAAAACCCGCAATCAGGTCCATGGTCAGCGTTTTCCCCGCCCCGGACGGCCCGAACAGAACCGTGATCCCCTCCCCCGCCTCTAACTCCACATTCAACGCGAAGGGCGCCGACTCCTCACGCGCCCGAAAACTCTTATGGACTTCAGCCTGGATCATGCAGCCTTATGATTTAGCCGGTTGGCGAGAGTCAAAATCAGAATCGCCGTGACGGACACGACGAGCACGAGCATTCGCGCCAACTCGCCCTGCCCGCTCTCCACCGCATCGTAGATCGCCGTCGCCACAGTCTGGGTCCGGCCGGGAATATTGCCCGCGATCATGATGGTGACCCCAAAATCTCCCATCGCGCGTGCGAACGCCAAGGCCGCCGCTGCCGCAATCGGCCGTTGTGCCAGCGGCAGCGTAATCCGCCAGAACACCCGCCATTCCGTCGCCCCCAGATTCCTACCCGCCCACTCGTACGTGCTATCCACACTTTCGAGCGCCGCTCGTGATGACTTGATCAACAACGGCGCCGAGTGGACAAACGCCGCCACCACCGCCGCCTGCCAGGTAAACACGAGCGGTCCCCCGGTCACCGCTTCGTAGATCCGGCCGATCCCGCTCTCCCGCCCCAGAACGATCAACAGATAATAGCCCAGCACCGTCGGCGGCAACACCAGCGGCAGCGTCACCAACGAATCCAGAAACTCCTTGCCCCGAAAGTCCCGATTCGCCAACCAGTAAGCGCACCAGAGCCCGACCAGGAGGGCCAGCAGGGTCGAGATCGCGGCAACCCGCAGGCTCAGCCAAAGTGGTGACCAGTCGACGCTCATTCAGCTTTTGATTCTAACGGTCTTTCGCCTCACTGGCGAATTTGCTTCGCCCAACCCACCTCCCGCCGCCGATCGCTCACTTCCCCTCATCCCCATCATTCAAAATCACTTAAAATCCTGTCGGACAAGGTTTTGCGCCCTTTCGAATCTTCTCCGCCCCCCGAAACCGCCCCCCAACCACCAATCCGCGCCCCCCAAATCAGACCTCCCTCCCCCAGAGCCTATGTGCTAGATTTGTCAGCATGGAAGCACTCGGCATGATCGAGACCAAGGGTCTCATCGGCGCTATTGAAGCCGCCGACGCGATGGTGAAAACGGCCAACGTCGTCCTCACGGGCAAAGAATTCATCGGAGCCGGCTACGTCACCGTCACCGTTCGCGGTGACGTCGGCGCCGTCAAGGCCGCCACGGACGCAGGGGCCGCCGCTGCCCGCCGCGTTGGCGAACTCGTCGCCGTCCATGTCATCCCCAATCCCCACGACGACGTCGCAAAAATTCTGCCGGGCGGTAAGAAGGGCGAAAAGTCGCTCGGTTAGTCTGGATCACGTCTGATGTTGCAGGATCAAGACCTTCTTTCGATCCAAGAGGTCCGCGCGAAGGTCGAAGCCGCTTGGCAAGCCGCCCAGCGTTTGCGCCAACTCTCCCAGGAACAGATTGACACCATCGTCGAAGCGATGGCCGCGGCCGCCCGCGAACACGCCGCTTCCCTCGCCGAACACGCCGTCACCGAAACCGGCTACGGCAACGCCCGCGACAAAACCGCGAAGAACATGCTCGCGGCCGATTTGCTCCCCAAAGCCATCCGCGGCCTCAAAACCGTCGGCGTACTTCGCGAGCTTCCCGAAGAAAAGCGCGTCGAAATCGCCGTTCCCGTCGGCGTCGTCGCCGCCATTCTGCCCACCACCAACCCCACCTCCACCGCGATTTACAAGGCGATCATCGCCCTCAAGGGCGCCAACTCCATCGTCATCAGCCCCCATCCCCGGGCCAAACACTGTACCTGCGCCACCGCCAAAATCCTCCACGATGCCGCCGTCAAAGCCGGCGCTCCGGAAGGCGTCATCCAGTGCCTCACCCTCGCCACGCTCGAAGCCACCAATGCGCTGATGCGGCACGAAAAGACCTCCGTCATTCTCTCCACCGGCGGCTCGGCCATCGTCAAAGCCGCATACTCTAGCGGTAAACCGGCCTTTGGCGTCGGCCCGGGCAACGTCCCCGTCCTTCTCGATACCTCCGCCGATGTCGCGGAAGCCGTCCGCAAGATCGTCCAAGGCAAAAGCTTCGACTACGGCACGCTCTGCTCCAGCGAACAAACTATCGTCGCCGAACGCAGTCTGCGCGAACCAATTCTGGCCGAGCTACGCAAACAGAAAGCCTTCATCTGCGACGAGAACCAGGGCGCGCGTGTCGGCCGCACGGTGCTCACTCCCCGCTTGGGCGTCAATCCCGAGTGCGTCGGCCAACCCGCTCCGAAAATCGCCAAAATGGCCGGCTTCGAAGTGCCCGCCGACACCACCATCCTCGCCGCGGAAATCGCCGGCATCGGCAAAGACCATCCCCTCTCCGCCGAAAAGCTCTCGCCCGTCCTGGCCCTCTACTTCGTCGATGGCTTTGCCGCCGCCCTCGACGCTTGCGAGGCGATCCTGCGCCTCGGCGGACTCGGCCACACCTGCGTCATCCACGCCCAGGACGAAGCCCGCATCCGCACCTATGGCTTGCGCATGCCCGCCTTCCGCGTCCTGGTCAACACGCCTTCGCCCCAAGGCTCCACCGGCATTACGACTTCGCTCCAACCCGCCATGACCCTCGGCTGCGGCGCCATCGCCGGCAACGCCACCGGCGATAACGTCGGCCCCCTGCATCTGGTGCACATCAAGCGCATCGCCGCCATGGTGCGCGAAGCTGGCCCCGTTGCTGTATCATCATCTGCGGTGCCCGCTCATATTGATCGCCATCAGCTTTTGAGCGCCGTGGAGCGCTATGTCGCCTCGCGTGGCGTCTCGGTCCGCACTGAGCCCACGTCTGTCGCCGCCACCGTCGTCGATCGCTTCCTCGCCCAGCGCGCCAACTCCGCCCCCGCGTCGGCCCCGGCACCGGCCCCAGCCCCAGCCTCACCCGCCTGCGCCCTTCCCGCAGCGCCCTCACCGGCACCACCCGCCCTCGACATCGCCCCGTTTGTTTGCGAAGATGACGTTCGCCAGGCGATGCGGCGGCAGCAGAAGATTCACATCGGCCCCCGCACGATTCTCACGCCTTCAGCCCGCGATCTGGGGGCCCAGTATGACATCCTGGTGATGACTGACCGGCCACTGGCGGGCCCGACGAAATCGAATACCGAATGAAATCCGACCTCGAAACCCTGAAACTCGAAATTGAAGAGTATCTCCCGAAGCACGACTTCGTCGCTTTCCACGGTGCCACCCGTGTCCTCGACGACGACCTCGAAGTCATCCGCTGGGATGTCGAGCACCAACCCGACTATCACGTCTTCCTCCAGGTCGCCAAGCGCGTTGGCGTCAAGCTGATCGTCTTTGCCTTCCGCCGTTTCCGCGAGGATATGGTCGAAGAAACCCTCGAACAGTTGGAAGAAAGCGCCATCCCCCGTGACGAGCGCCGCGAATACGAATCCCGGCTCAAGGAACTCCGCATCTACGCCGGCTTCACCTGCTCCATCGAACTCTCCTTCGATCACGAAGGCCGCACCTATCTCTTTGAACTTCACACCGAATGGTTCGACGAAGCCATGGACCTGATGGACGACATTATGTCCGCCGGTACCGAACCTGGCCTTGAGAACGGCCCCGACTTCGGCGGCTTCTACTCGCGGAACTAGCGTTTGACGCCTCAACCCGTCACCGCTCCCGCCAGGCGGCCCGCCCTCTGGCTTTGGCGCCCGCCCGATGCGGCCCAAGTTCAGCGGCTCCAACAGGAACTGGCTCTGGGCTCTGCCGTCGCCCAGGTACTCGTCCGGCGCGGCTACGCTGACCCCACCGCCGCCCAGGCCTTCCTCCATCCCGACCTCAGCCAACTCCACCCCGGCGCCCAACTGCTCGGCCTCCCCCGCGCCGTCGCCCGCCTCTCCCTCGCCATCCAGAATCGGGAAAAGATCCTCCTCTACGGCGACTACGACGTCGACGGCACCATGTCGATCGTCCTCCTCACCAAAGCCATCGAGATCGCCGGCGGCCAAAGCGAATTCCACGTGCCCCACCGCCTCCGCGAAGGCTACGGCATGCGCGCCGAAATCATCACCGAAGCCAAGTCCCGCGGCGTCTCCCTCATCGTCAGTGTCGATACCGGAATCCGCGCCGGTGCCGTCGTCGAGCATGCCCGCACCCTCGGCATCGACGTCATCGTCACGGACCATCACCTCCCCGAAGCCGAAGTCCCGCCCGCCATCGCTGTCGTCAATCCCAATCAACCCGGCTGCCCTTACCCCAATAAGGACCTCTGCGGTGCAGGTGTTGCCTTCAAGCTCGCCGAAGGACTCCTTCTCGCCTCCTCGGTGCCTCCCGAGCGCCAACGCAAAGTGCTCGATTCGCTCATGAAGCTCGCCGCCATCGCCACCGTCGCCGACGTCGTTCCCCTTCGCGGCGAAAACCGCGTCCTCGTCCATCACGGACTTCTCGGCCTCGATCGCACCCCCAATCCCGGCCTCCGCGCCCTGCTCAATGTCGCGGGCATTCCGCCCGGCCAGTCGCCCTCCGCTCGCCAGGTCGGCTTCCAGATCGGCCCCCGCATCAACGCCGCCGGCCGCATGGCTGACGCCCGCGACATCGTAGACCTCCTCCTCTCCGCCCCGCCGGACCGCGCCCAAGCCATCGCCCAACAACTCGACGACCTCAACCGCGAACGTCAGGAAACCGAAGCTGGCATGGTCGCCGCCATCCTGGAACAATGCACCCAAACCCCCGTTACCGACGACCAGGCCGCTCTCGTCTTCTGGGGCGAAGGTTGGCATAAAGGCGTCGTCGGCATCGTCGCGAGCCGCATCGTCGATCGCTTTTACCGCCCCGTTTTCGTCCTGGGCGCTGACCCCGATACCGGCCTCGCCACTGGCTCAGGCCGCGGCGTCGCCCTCTTTCACCTCCTCGATGCTCTCGAAAGCATGCCCGAGCTGTTCACCAAATTCGGCGGTCATAAGCAGGCCGCCGGCGTCACACTGCCCCAATCGAAGCTCGAAGAATTTCGTACCCGTCTGCAGTCCTTCGCCGCCTCCCGCCTCTTCCCCGAAGACTTTCGTCCTCAACTCGAACTCGATGGCGTCGTCGAAGTCCCTCAGGTCGGGGAGAACCTCGTCCGTCAGATCGCGTCTCTCGCCCCCTTCGGCAATGAAAATGACCCGCCCCTCTTCGGTATCTTCGGCGCGATGGTCGTCGGCCCGCCTAAGGTCATTAAAGACCAGCACGTCTTCTTCAACGTCGGACAGGACGGCCGCCAGATCAAAGTCAAAGCCTGGCGCAAAGCCGACCGCCTTACGGAATTCGCCGGCCGCGTCGACCTCGCCGTCACCCTCGAAGAAGATAAGTTCGATGGCTGGTCCGCCGTCCTGCGCGACATCAGGCCCGCGGCTCAGTAACCGCAGGCGATTCCCCGAGTCCATGTTACTTCTTACGCGGTCTGAAGAACGCGATGCTTAGTCGCGTTTCAGCCGGTAACTTCGCCCAAAACCCAATATTTTCAGGGCCTCGGCGCACTCCGCCTCAGGTCCCGGTGCGTGCCGATTTACACAATCCCCAATTACTCCCGCGCTTCGCGTTCTCTTGTTCGCAAAACGCGGAAAGCTTACTCTGGCTTCACTGATCGCCACTTTCGGAGGAAGGTATGAAGCAATCTCTCTTGTGCGCGATGATGTTGGCCACTGCGTCTGTCAGTCAGGCCGGCATTATCTTTATGACTAACGTCGACACCGGTTCGCCGCTCTCGATTAACGACTTAACCGGACTCACCACCACCGGCAACCTGATGGCCGGCATGGAAGTCACCGGCGTCTTCTCGAATGGCAATACCCAAACCTGCACCTGGGTCGCCACCGGCGCAACCAGTGGAGGCTGCGTTGCCGGCAACGGCGCCGATGGCAGCTTCAGCCTCAGTCAGGATGGAGACACGCTCTCGAATCCCTTTGCCCTGCAGAACCTCTCGTCCACCGCTCTGCTGCTGGTCCTCACCATCAACGGCGCACCCGGCAACACCGTCTTTGATCTCATTGCCACTCCGGGCCTCACGCCCGGTTCCGACGCCGGCCTCGCCGTCAGCGGCACTACCGTCTCCGGCGCGCCCAACGGACTCGGCACCTATTCCAACATCGTGAATGTCGGTGTTAGTCCCGCACTCGGTGATCTTTACGCCCAGCTCGGCATCGACTTCGGCTCTGGCCTCGCGCCTGGCCTCTCCGCCTCGTTCCTCGCTGATACCGACAACATCGGCCTCCGCGGAGGCCTCCCCGGCAGTGTAGCCGACCCCACCGGTGTCCCCGAACCGATCACGTTCCTGCTCTGCGGCGTTTCGCTGGTGGCCATGGGCCTCGTGCGCCGCCTTCCGGAGGATCGCCTCTAGGCCAACCCTCCCAACGACATACTGACCGCAAGACCAATCCTCAACTCAAACCCAAAACTAAAAAAGGACCAGCGCCCCGCGGGGCTGGTCCTCATTTTTGCTCTGCTTGGAAGTTCTAGAAAGCCTAGGCTGCAGCCGGAATCGCCTTCACGCGAGCCGTCAACCGGCTCTTATAGCGCGAAGCCGTATTCTTCTTGATCACACCCTGCTTGGCAGCCTTGTCGATCGCGGAATACGTCTCTGGCAGTGCGGCGATGGCGGCCGTCGAGTCTTTTGACTCAATCAGGCGGCGCATGGCCCGAATGCGGTTGCGCAGCTTGGTGGTGCGCATCTGGTTCACCGCCGTGCGGTGCTCAGTCGTACGGACGCGCTTGATCGAAGATACTGTATTAGCCATCTAAATTATGTTCCACTCCGTAGAATAGCGAACGTACCCGCCCCCCGTCAAACCCACCCCACTTCCCACACCCTAAACAGCAGAAAAGAATATCGTTTACCAAATATTAATCATCCGTGCTAGTGTCTGCTAACCGTTCTGTTGGAGCGCTGCTATAATCGGAATACCCTCTATGCTCGCTTCTGAAGCTCGCGATCACCAAGCTGACCCATCCCCAAAGAAGCTGATCCTGTTGAGTCCCCGGGGCTTCTGTGCCGGGGTCGTTCGCGCCATTGATGTCGTCAAGATCGCATTGGGGCTCTATGGTGCCCCCATTTACGTGCGCAAGGAGATCGTGCACAACCGGCACGTCGTCGAGGAACTACGAAGTGTCGGCGCTCTGTTCGTCGACGAACTCGATGAAGTTCCCTCCGGAGCCCGCGTCATCTTCTCCGCTCACGGAGTCTCGCCCGCCGTTCGCGAAGCCGCCAAGGCCCGTGATCTAAAGGTCATCGACGCCACCTGCCCCCTGGTCACCAAAGTTCATCTCGAAGCCATTAAGTTTGCCCGCCAGGGCTACACCATCGTGCTCATCGGCCATAATGGCCATGAAGAAGTGGAAGGCACCATGGGCGAAGCGCCCGCCTCCATGCGCCTGGTTGAAACAGTTGAGGATGTCGACCGTCTGGTGATTGAGGATCCCACCAAAGTGGCCCATCTCACCCAAACTACCCTCAGCCTCGACGAAACTTCCCAGATTGTGGAACGCCTGAAGCAGCGCTTCCCTGCCATCGTCGGTCCGAAATCCCAGGACATCTGTTACGCCACGGAGAACCGTCAGGTCGCCGTCAAAGCGATCGCCCCCATCTGTGACCTGCTTCTCGTCGTGGGCTCGCGCAACAGCTCGAACTCGCGCCGCCTCGTCGAAGTCTGTGAGAAATCCGGAGTCCCCGCCTACCTCATCGACGACTTCTCCGAACTGCGTCCCGAATGGATGCCAGAGACCAGGGCCGTCGCGATCACCGCTGGCGCCTCGGCACCGGAAACCCTCGTGCAGCAGTTGATTGAGGGACTGCAGCAAAACTACGGCTTCGGCCCGGTCGAGAACGTCGAAATCAAGGAAGAGGACGTGCGTTTCAGTCTGCCTCAGGAATTGGCCGCCTCCGGCGCCACCCTCACCCAGATCACGCTGCCTTCGCTGCCGATCGCTCAGCTTTAAGGGAAGTACCCGTTTATTGAGAGTTCTGATGAGTCCTAGTCTTCAAATCAGCGACACCCTTCTGGCAACCGCCCACGAGGCGGCCCGGAAATCGGTGGCCGCTTTTGCGCGCCGCCAGCATGCGGACGGTTACTGGTGGGGAGACCTCACCGGCGGCGACGCCACGCTCGAGGCTGACTACCTTCTTCTCCAACTTTGGCTGCACTCTCCTTCCGGCTCCACCTGGCAGCCCCCGGACGCCGCCAAAGCCCAGCGCGCCGTGCAGTCGATTCTCGCCCATCAGGCCGCCGACGGCGGCTTCAGTGCCTATCCCCAAGGTCCGGCCGACGTCAGTGCTTCCGTCAAAGCCTACTGCGCCCTCAAACTCGCCACCCATATCCCCGGCCTTAAACTCGACCCCGCTGCCCTCGAACGTTGCCGCGAACGCATCCTCGCTCTCGGCGGCATCCAGGCCGCCAACAGCTACGTCAAAATCAATCTCTCCCTGTTCGGCCTTTACCCGCGCGAGTTCGCCCCCAGCATCCCCCCGGAACTGATGCTCTCGGGCAACATGATCTACGAGATGTCCAGTTGGACCCGCGCCATCGTCATCCCCCTCTCCGTCCTCCACGCCGCCAACCCCCAACGGCCCGTGCCCGCTGGCTTTCACCTCGACGAGTTGATCAAGCGCGGCGTGCCGCTCGAGTTCAAAACCGGCGCCAGTTTCTTCAGTTGGAAGAACTGGTTCTTCCTCTGCGATGACTTCGTCAAATTCTGGGACCGTTACCAGATCAAAGCCATCCGCCAGCGCTCCATCAACCTCGCCCGCGATTGGGTCCTCCAGCGCTTCGAAAAGTCCGATGGCCTCGCCGCCATTTATCCGCCCATGATGTACGCCATCATGATGCTCGACCTCCTTGGCTACCCCGCTGACCATCCGGCCCGCGCTGAAGCCCAACGCCAGTTTGACCGCCTCCTCGTCGACGACGGCGACCGCTTCTTCCATCAGCCCTGCTTCAGCGTCGTCTGGGATACCGCCATCGCCGCATTCGCTCTCGGCGAATCCGGAATGGCCGACCCGCAAATGATGCGCCGCTGCGGCGACTGGCTCCTTACCAAAGAAGTCCGCACCAAAGGCGATTGGAGCAAGAAACGCCCCAATCTTGAGCCTTCCGGCTGGTACTTCGAGTTCGCCAACGAACACTACCCCGACATCGACGACACCGCCATGGTCCTGAAGGCGCTCCATCACACTGGCGCCAGCGATTCCACCGAACTGCTCGCCGTTCGGGAACGCGCCGTCGCCTGGACTCTCGGCATGCAATCGAAAGATGGCGGCTGGGCCGCCTTCGATGTCGACAACAACTGGGACTTCCTCGCCGACGTTCCTTTCGCCGACCACAACGCCATGCTCGACCCCACGTGCCCCGACATCACCGGCCGTGTGCTCGAAGGCCTCATCCTCGCCGGCGTCCACCCGCAACACCCCTCCATTCGCCGCGGCGTCGACTATCTCATCCGCACCCAGGAAGCCGACGGCAGTTGGTACGGACGCTGGGGCGTCAACTACGTCTACGGCACCTTCCTCGCCCTCCGCGGACTCCGCGCCGCCGGCGAAAGCGATCGCGAAGCCCACGTCCTCCGCGGCGGCGAATGGCTCCGCAGTATTCAAAACGCCGATGGCGGCTGGGGCGAAAGCTGCGAATCCTACCGCAAAGGCGGCTTCGTTCCCGCTCCCAGCACCGCCTCGCAAACCGCTTGGGGGATCATGGGCCTTCTCGCCAGCGGCGACGACTCGTCCCTCAGCGTCCACCACGGCATCGAGCATCTCGTCGAAACCCAACGGGAAGACGGCACCTGGTTCGAACAACTCGCCACCGGCACCGGCTTCCCCAACGTCTACTACCTCACCTACCACCTCTACCGGGATTCCTTCCCGTTGATGGCCCTGAGCGATTGGCTGAAGGTGAAGCGCGCGGCCTAGCCCCCGCGTCCCCCTATGCCTCCCACCCTGGTTACTGGCGCCACCGGCTTTCTTGGCTGGCACATCGCACGCCTGCTTCTGCAGCGTGGCCATCGCGTGCGAGTGCTCACTCGCCAGGGTGGCCCCGTCGCCGGCCTCGATTGCGAAACCGTCCGCGGCGACCTCCGTGACCGCCCCTCCCTCCAGCGCGCCGTCGCCGGCTGCCGCTACGTCTTCCACGCCGCCGCCGACTACCGCCTCTGGCTCCGCGACGAAAGCGAAATGTACGCCTCCAACGTCGATGGCACCCGCGACCTCCTCGCCGCCGCGCATCATGCCGGTGTCGAGAGGGTTGTCTATACCTCTACCGTCGGCTGCATCGGCTTCCCCCCCAACGGCATCGGCGACGAAACTCAGCCCACCTCCCTCGCACAGATGACCGGCCCGTACAAACGCTCCAAGTACCTCGCCGAGCAAGCCGCTCTCGCCGCCGCCCAACAACACGACGTCACCATCGTCAATCCCACTGCCCCCATCGGCGAACGCGACGTAAAACCCACCCCCACCGGGAAAATCATCCTCGACTTCCTCGCCGGCAAAATGCCCGCCTTCGTCGACACCGGCCTCAACCTCGTCGACGTCCACGATTGCGCCCTCGGCCACCTCCTCGCCCTCGAGAAAGGCCGGCGCGGCGAACGCTACATCCTCGGCTCCGAGAATCTGCACCTCCGCGAGATCCTCGCCCGCCTCGCTCGCCTCACCGGCCGTCGCGCCCCCTCCTTCCAGATTCCGCACTTCATCGCCTATGCCGCCGGCGCCGTCTCCACCGGCTGGGCCGCCATCTCCGGCCGCGAACCCGATGTTCCTCTCGATGCCGTCCGCATGGCCCGCCAGAAAATGTACGCCTCCAGCGGCAAAGCTCAGCGCGAACTCGGCTACGCCCCCTCCAGCGTCGACGACGCCCTCAATCGCGCCGTCGGCTGGTTCCGCCAACAAGGGATGGCCGCATGACCCTCGGCATCGTCGCCGCTGACCCCTACGAACTAGAGCCCTACGCCCAGCGTCTCGCCCGCTGCGAAAGCCGCTCTCCTTTGAGTAAGCAAGCCGTCCACGGCGAAACCCACTCCGGTGACCAGGTTCGCCTCGCCGCCTTTGGACCAGGCTTTCGCGCCGCCGCTCGCGCCGCCGATGCCGTTCTCCAGTCCGGCCCCATTGACCTCCTCATCTCCACCGGCACCTGCGGCGCACTCTCCCCCAGCCTCACCCTCAACGAAATCGTCATCGACCCCGCCGGCCATCAGCCGCGCACCGCCCCGCCCTACCGCAGCGGCCCCATCGTCTCCCAGGATCGTGTCGCCTCCACCGCCGCCGAAAAACAAGCCCTCTCCCCCCAAGGCCTCGCCGTCGAAATGGAGAGCGCCGCCGTCCGCGCCGCCGCCCACCGTCAGGGCGTCAACTTCGCCTGCATCAAGTGCGTCTCCGATACCGCCCAGCAATCTCTGCCCCTCGACTTCAATCGCTACCGCACCGCCGATGGCCGCTTCGCCAAGGGCCGCATCGCCCTCGCCATCCTGGCCCGTCCCTTCACCCTCATTCCAGCCATCTCCGCCCTGCAGCGGCAAACGAAGATGGCGGCCCAATCCCTCGGAGGCTTTCTTGCCGACTGCCGTTTCTGACATCCCCCGTCGCATGCTCGCCGCTGTCTACACCGGCCAACAAAACGTCGAAGTCCAGGAAGTCCCCACCCCTGAAATCGGGCCGGGGGAACTCCTCGTCCGCGTCGAAGCCTGCGGCATCTGCCACACCGATCTCAAGAAGATTGAATACGATCTCCTTGCCGGCCCCCGCATCTACGGCCATGAAACGGCCGGAATCGTCGTCGCCGCCGGTGCCGGCGTCACCAAATTCGCCCCCGGCGATGCCGTCGTCGCCTTCCATCACATTCCCTGCAGCCACTGCTTCTACTGCGAACGAAAACTTTATGCTCAATGCCCCGTGTATAAGCGCGTCGGCATAACGGCCGGTTTCGAACCTGCCGGCGGCGGTTTCGCCCAATACATCCGCATCATGGACTGGATTGTCGAACGCGGCGTCGAAAAAATTCCCGCCGGCGTCAGCTTTGCCGCCGCCAGCCTCATCGAACCACTCAACACCTGCCTCAAAGCCGTCGTTCAATCCGCTCCCCGCGCTGGAGACGTAGTGGTTGTCATGGGCCAGGGTCCGATTGGGCTGAAATTCACGATGCTCCTTCAACAGGCCGGCGCTCACGTCATCGCCACCGACCTTTCCGCCTCCCGCCGCGCCCTCGCCCTCGAACTCGGCGCGGCCGAAGCCTACGATCCCCGCCAAATCCACCTGCCAGAAATCACCCGTCAGCGCTCCCAGGGCCGCGGCGCCGACCTCGTGTTTGTCGCCGTCTCCGCGCCTGGCATCGTCGAACAGGCCGTTCGCGCCACCCGTCCCGGAGCCCGCATCGTGCTCTTTGCGCAGACTTCTGAGAAGGAACGAATCGAGTTGGCCGGTGCCGACATCTGTAAGGACGAACGAATGATTTGCGGTTCTTACAGCGCCGACGTCGATTTGCAGCGCGAGTCGGCCCACCTGATCTTTTCAGGCCGCCTCCCCGTCGAACGTCTCATCTCGCACCGGGTCCCCCTCTCCGGTTTTCACGACGGTATGGAGCGAGCGCTCCATCCTGACGATCACTCTTTGAAGATCCTCGTTGAGCCCCAGAAAGGGATCATCTAAGTCCATGGATGTTGCTGTAGAAAAATCTGCCACCTGGCGGTGGCAGAGACCGGAGCGCAATTCGCGAGACAGTCGGCAATGGACTGATAGGAATAGGTATACTGGGGTGTTGGTACTGGTGTTGCTGAAGGGTGGTTACGAGTGAGCGTAAGAATGCTCGCGGCCGTTCTCTACGGGAAAGAACACGTAGAGATCGAGCCGGTTGAGGTTCCTGCAATAGGTCCAGGTGATGTCTTGGTCCGCGTCCGGGCGGCGCTGACGTGTGGCACTGACGTAAAAGTTTTTCGTCGGGGCTACCACGCGCGCATGATCGTCCCGCCGGCCTTGTTTGGCCACGAATTGTCCGGTGACATTGTCGCCGTCGGTTCCGATGTCGACAACTTTCACGTGGGTCAGCGGGTGGTCGCGGCCAATTCCGCTCCTTGCGGCGAATGCCTCTATTGCCGGCGCAAGTCGGAGAACCTTTGCGAAAATCTGTTGTTCAATAATGGCGCCTATGCGGAGTACATCCGCATTCCCGCCCGCATCGTCCAGAAGAACATGTACGAGATCCCTCCTCATGTCACCTATCCGGATGCCGCCCTCATTGAGCCGCTCGCCTGCGTCCTCAAAGGCATTGAGGACTCCTCCATCAGCGCTGGCGACAACGTCGCCGTCATCGGCCTCGGCCCCATCGGTCTCATGTTCGTCCGCATCGCCGGACTCCTCGGCGCGCGCGTCATCGCCGTCGGCCGCCGCAAAACCCAGCTTGACCGGGCCCTGCGCATGGGAGCCCAGGAAGTCATCTCCACCGCCGACACCCGCGACGTCGTCAGCGAAGTCCGCTCGAAAACCGGCGGCCACGGTGCCGATATTGTCATCGAAGCCGTCGGCAAACCCCAAACCTGGCAGGAATCAGTCAGCATGGTCCGCCGTGGCGGCACCGTCAATCTCTTTGGCGGCTGCCCGAACGACACCACCATCTCGCTCGACACCAACCGCCTCCACTACTCCGAGATCACCCTCAAGGCGAGCTTCCACCACACGCCCACCCTCATTCAGCGAGCTCTCAACGCCGTCTCCCGCGGCGACATCACCGCCTTCGACTTCGTCAACCGCGAAGAGCCCCTCCAGAACCTCCTCGAAGTCTTCAAACACCTCATGAGCCACAACGGCCACATGAAAACCGCCATCATCCCTTAAAGAATCAGGCGGGCCTACTGCCCGCTACTCCGCCCGCAACATCGCCGCAGGATCAATCCGCACCGCCCGCAATACCGGTGGCAAAGCCGCCAACAGCGCCACCGTCACAATCGTTCCTGCTGGCCACGCCACCATCGACCAATCCGTCGCCTTCACCCCGAACAGCAACGACTCCACATACCGCTCCGAAGCCATCCCCAACCCCAACCCCGCCGCCGCGCCCACCGCCAGCATCCCGAACACCTCCGCCGTCACCCGCCATGCGATATCGTCCGCCCGCGCCCCCAGCGCCAACCGGATCCCGATCTCCCGCCGGCGCTGCAGCACCGAATAGTCCAGCACCCCGTACAGCCCCACCCCCGCCAGCAACAGCGCCACGCCCGCAAAGAACAAGGACAGCATTGCCAGCACCCTCTCCCGCACCGTGTGCCGCTTCACCAACTCTTCCTGCGTGCTCACATTCGCCACTCGGAACTCGGGCCGGATCTGCGGCACCGCCCGGCGCAACGCCCCCGCCATCGCCAGCGGATCCTCACCTCGCGTCCGCACCAGGAATGAGGCCCAATCCTTCCCTTCCGGCTTGCCGTCTTTCATCGCGCGAAAGGGCGTAAACACTGTCGGACGCATCGGCTCGCGCATGTCACGGTATCGCGCATCACGCACATACCCTACAATCTGCATCCGATCCCGCGTCTCGCCACCCTCCAAACGCTCAAAGCTCTTCCCCACCGGATTCTGCCCACCAAAGTACCGCTTCGCGAACGCCTCGTTCACCACCGCCACTTCCGGATCGACATCCGCCTCGCGAAACTCGCGCCCCGCCAACCGCGGAATCTTCATGGCGTCAAACCAGCCCGGTGAAACCTCCAGAAAATAAGGGCTCGGTTCCTCGCGCGGCGGTTCCCCATTCACGGACACTCCCGTCCGCCATGAGTTCCCGCCCATCAACGCCCAACTGCTCACGCCCACCGCTTCCACCCCATTCACGGCCCGCAACCCCTCCGCCACTTGGCGCCAGTAGGCAGGCGGCTGCTTCTCCGTCGACACCGCCTCCAGCACCAACAATCTCTCCGCCACAAACCCCGTCGATTGCGTCGTCAGCCGGTCGAAGCTCGACAGAAACAATCCCGCGACGAAATGCACCAGAAAACCGAACGCCACCTGCACTGCCACCAAGGCATGCATCAGCCGCCGCCGCCCTCGCGGATCCTCGCCACCCTTCAGCGCGCTCGCCGGTTTCACCCGCGACGCCCACCAAGCCGGCACCATTCCGAACAGCACGGCCACCAACACCGCCAACCCCATCGTGAAGCCCGCCACCCGCCAGTCCGCCGGCAGCGCCAGCCGCGCCGGATTGTCCGGCGGATTGATCAAACTCACCACATACGGCGCGGACCACCACGCAAACCCCGCCCCCAGCACCGTCGCCGCCGCCGCCATCAACCCGCTCTCCGCCATCACCAGTTGCCGCAGCCTTCCCCGCCCCGCCCCAATCGAAATCCGCAGCGCCATCTCTCGCGCCCGCGCCGACGCCTGCGCCGTCATCAGATTCGCCACATTGGCGCATGCAATCAACAACACCAATCCCACCAACACCGCCAGAATCCCCATCGACTTCCGGTATGTCTTTTGCATCCCCGACACCCCCGTCGCCGCCGGCAGCATTTTCACCTCCGCCGTCAGATACTGCTCCACCCGCTCCCGCGGCGTCGACGAACTCCACCACTGCTTCACCTTTTCCCGCCGTGGTTCCAGTGTCGCCGCTCGCAACCGCTGCCTCACCTGCTCCGCGTCCGCACCCGGCTTCAACTGCACCCACGTCCGAAACCAGCTCCAGTTCTCGTTCTCGATCGCTTCCGCATTCATCATCATCGGCGTGTAGATGTCCGTCAGCGTTCCCGTCTCCGTTCCCGTGAATCCCTCCTCCAGCACCCCCACAATCTGGTACAAATCTTTGCCGGACCGGAATGTCCGCCCCACCGCCTTCTCATCCCGCCCAAAGCGGCGTGTCCAGTAATCGTGCGAGATCACCGCATACGGATGCCCACCGGGCTTCACGTCGTCGGCCTCGGTCAGAATACGGCCCAGCGCCGGTTTCAATCCCAAGGCCCCCATCGTCCATCCCGAAACGAATTGCCGGTACGCCCTCTCAAACTCCGCGTCCCCTCCGAACGTCAAGCCGATCCGGCCCGCACGAGAAATCGCCATCGCCTCCGCTTGGCCGCGCACTGCGGCCCGCAGCTTTCGGAACGTCGGGTATTCATAGCTATCGACCAACTCGATTTCACCCTCCGGCGTCCGATTCTCCACCGCCAGATAAAACAGCCGCTCCGGCGAGGCCACCGGCAAAGGCCGCAGCAACAACGCATCCACCAGGCGAAAGGTCGCCACACACGCCCCCATCGCCAACCCCAGCGACAGGATCGCCGCCACCGACGCCGTCCGGTTCTTCACCAACTGACGGCCCCCGAATATCACGTCCGCCCGCAGCGATTCCACCCACGTCACCAACCGGAACTCCCGGCTCTCCTCCCGCCACCGCAACGGCGACCCCAACGCCCGCCGCGCCTCCTCCGGGTCCCGTCCCTGCGCCACCGCCTCGTCCAGGTGCGCCGCCAACTCCTCATCCAACTCGCGATTCACCCGCTCCGCCCGAAACAAATTCCGCACCCGTCGCCACCAGGACATCTTCACGCGCTCCTCAGCACACGATTCACCGCCGCCGTCACCGACTCCCAACGCGACTCTTCCGTCGCCAACTGCGCCTTCCCCGTCGCCGTCACCTCATAGATCCGCGCCCGCCGCCCCGTCTCTTTCTTGATCACCCACTCCGCCTTGATGTACCCCGCCTCCTCCATCCGGTGCAGCGCTGGATACAAGGACCCCTCCTCCACCCGCAAAACCTCCTCCGACATCCCCTGAATCGCCGCCATAATCGCGTACCCATGCAACCCTGGCCGCCGCGACAGAATCTTCAGCACCATCAAATCCAACGAACCTTGCAAAGAATCAACTTTTGCCATACTCAGTGGTCTCATTATACAGACAACTGAGCATCCGTCAAGCCTGGGCAAAACAAAAGCTAGAGGACTTGGGTAATCGAAACGCCATAACGTGAGTCGACACCGATGCTGGACCCCATAGCGAGCCCACATATCACTGTGTTTGGAATTCGAAGATTTCCACAGTTGTCGGGAACCGCGCGCCCCTGACGCCGACAGAGAGCGAGCTGGGGGTAGGCCGGACAGGTCTCATACTGGAAAGGTGCCCTGGTGGGGTGCCCTGGTGCCGGTGCCCTGGTGCCAGGGTTAATTCGGGAAACGAAATCCCCAACTGAAGAAGATTGCAACACCACAAACGGGGACCTCCGATCGGCTGACCGGCAGTAAGCGACGCACAAATGAGGGGAAACGGAGCAAACTCACCAGGCCAGCGACAACGACGCCAAAGCCCGCCCCTAAACCGGCGGCGACCCCGCCCCGCTCGCCAACCCACCCACCGAGTCCATAGCCGCAGGCGCCAACCACTGCACCCGGTTATGCACCGACCCCGCCGTCCGCATCCCCCGCACCCGCACCGCATTCGCCGCCGCCTCCTCGCCAGGAGCCTGCACGAAATCCTTCCAAGCCGCCCCCGCCGCCTCCAGCGACAAGTCCCCAAACAATCCCCGCCACTGATCCAGGCACAACAACCCCCGGTAATCCGACCCGTCAAAATGCGACCGCGCGCTCGACCACCACCACCGCTCCGCCCTCTTCACCAACCCCGCCCGCACCGGATTCAGTTCCACATACCGCAAAAACGACCGAAACCCCACCCCATCCAAAAACTGCGCATCAAAGCGAGGCGTCCAATTAACGGGCCCCGCCCGTAAGTAACGCGAGTAACTCCGCCCCTTCCGCTTCCTCCCCAACGGGCCCATCAATCGCCAAGGCTCCTTCGCATACTTCCGATTCAAATACCGCGAGTAACGACTCTGCATATCCCGCATCATGTCCGAGATCGAAGTCTCCGAAGCCGCCTCGAAAATCCAGTGCCCATGATTCTGCATCAGGCACCAACCATGCACCCGCACCCCGTGCCGCCCGGCATAAAGTGACGTCAAGTCCAGCGCCTTCGAAAAATCCTCGGCATCGCAGTACACCCACTGCCCTCGATTGCCCCGCTGCGTCACTCCGTAAAGCTGACCCGGAACAAAATCACGCGCCGGTCGCACTCAGAATTACCCTCATACCAATAAGTGGATTCCGCCCGCCAAAGCTCTCAACTCTTCCGCGGGTAGCCGATCCCCACAAACGCGGCAAATACGATCTGCGGCCGCGACGCCGGGAAGCCCGGTCAGGCACTAGGCGGACCAGTCGAGAAGTTTAACGGCGCCAACTCGCTCCCATGCCAGCACTCCCCCGATCGCCCCGGCTAAGCCACTCGTCTGCGAGGGCTAAACGTGGAAATCGGTCTCAGCCCCCCGCACTCCGATTTCCACCATACTGATCACCACCCGCGCGGCCTTAACTCGAAGAGCCAATGACGCGAGCACTGTCCACGCCCCACCCGATCACACCAAATCAAAATATCCCCCCCCACCCCAAATCCATCCCCAAAATTCCTTCCCCCCGCCTGCGACCCTGAATACGGATGAGCCCATGCCCACCGAAAAGCAAATCGCGGCCCACCGCCCCAACTCCCTCAAACACGGCCTCGCCGCCCAACTCACCGTTCTCCCCTTCGAGTCCCAAGCCGATTACGACCAACTCGAACAGAACCCTCTCGAAGACATCCAGCCACCCACCCTCGCCGAAGGCCTCCGCATCGCCCAGAAACCCTCCCCCGACCCCTTCGAAGGCCTCGCCCTCTGCATGCTCGAATCGAAGCGAATACCACCGCGCCCTCAGCACACTCGGACGCACCAAGCAGTGCGGGACATGGATCTGACCTCAACAGTTCGATCCACCGAGGGGAGATCGGAGTGCCGGCACCAGATCTCCGACGGTTTGACAAATACCCGGTAACCGCAGCAACCTCAACTCGATGAAGATGGCGATCACGTCGAAGGGCCGAATCGTTCTGCCGGCAGAGGTCCGGCAGATGGACCTTTTGGAGTCAGCGGGAGTGCGACGTCGAACATCTCGATCGGGAGACGATCGCCTGATCCGGCGCGAACCTCCACGGAACGAAGCGCCATCGACTGGCTGTTGGCCTGCCCACTGAAAGACTTCTTCGTACCAATCGACTCAGAATCGACCGATCGCGATGAAGCAGGTCCAGACTCGGCATAAACTAGCGGGCATGCTTTCGCGGCGCAGTCTGCTGATGGCGGCGGGGGCGGTGACCCCGCCGCGGCTGATCATCGACACCCATCTCGAGGTGTGGACCGACGATCCACGCTTCCCCTTCGCCCATCCGGAGCGGCCGGACCTGAAGCGCGTACCGGTGCAGGGACCGATTGAGAATCAGGTGGAACAGATGAAGGAGTTCGGCCTGAAGTATGCGGTGCTGGTCACGCCACGCTACTACGGCTGGGATGCCTCGTACACTTCCTACTCGCGGCGCAAATATCCGAAGCTCTTTGTGGCACATGGGCTGATCAACCCACTGGACCCCAAAGTCCACGAGCGCCTGCGGTATTGGGTGAAAGAGCACAGCTTCCAGGGCATGCGCTTCAGCCCGATCTATCATCCGCAATCGACATGGCTCAATTCGAAGGAGCACTATCCGCTGTGGCGGGAAGCGGAGAAACTGGGGGCGGTGTTCAACTACTACATACTGCCGCACCAGATGCCGATGCTCGAAGAGATGTGCGGACGCTTCCCTGGCGTGAAGGTGGTGGTGGACCACGCCGGGAAACCGGATCTGAAGCTAGCCGATCCTTGGCCGGAGTTCCGGAAGATGTTCCGGCTGAAGAAGTTTCCGCAGGTGTGGATCAGCAACTCCGAGCCGTATGAGATGACGGAACTGAAGAAGTATCCCTACGAAGATACTTGGCCGTTCTATAAAGCGATCTATGAAGAATTCGGCGGACGGCAGATCATTTGGGGCACCGGTTATCCACGGCCCCGCTGGGAGCTGCCGATGGACAAGGAACTGGAGTTTGTGGACAAATACTGCTCGTTCTACACCGACGAGGACCGCCGCCTAATGCTGGGCGAGAACGCGTTGCGCATCTGGAGGTTCCCGAAATGAAATGGCTACTGGGACTGGCCTTCACTTCCGCCTGCTTTTCGCAAGCACTGATCCGCATCGACCAGCCGCAGGCGCCGCCCGCCTGGGCTCTGCTGGAGCGGGAGTTACTGAAACAGAGTTCTCTCGCTTGCGACCGGTTTTCCGGAAAATATCTGGATTCGCGCGGATACCTCGCACATACGCCGCGTTGGGGAACACTGGACGGTCCGGACGATGCAATTGAAACGTTCCACAACTGGACGTTGCTGCATGCGCTCGGCGGATCGGACTCGGTGCTGACGGCTTACAAGAAAGCCCTCGAAGGGCACTTACTCCAGTACAAGGAGTTGCGGACGGTAAAGACGAAGCTCGCCGAGCAGGGAGCCTACCACAAGGAGTTCATCACACAGTCCGATTGGTTCCATACGGGCGAGGGGATGCGCGGTTTCATGTTTCTGGGCTTGTCGGAGCCGGAGAGCCCATCGCTGCGACTGAGGATGAAACGCTTCGCCGGGCTCTACATGAACGAGGATCCGGAGGCGCCGAACTACGACGCGAAGCACAAGATCATCCGCAGCATCTGGAACGGCAGCAAGGGGCCGATGCTGAGGAAGGCAACGACTTACGATTGGGTGGGCGACGCAGTGCCGGGAACGTTCCACTTACTGCACGGAAAACAGGGCCGGGGCGGCATGGTGAACCTGGAATCGGTCTACGAGAAGATGCTGGCCCACTGTGCGGAGTATCTGGACAGCGTGGGCGACCATCCACTGAACCTGGCCGCGACGGGTTTAGCGACAAATGCCTACATGTTGACCGGCGAGAAGAAATACAAGGATTGGGTGCTCGAGTACGTTGGCGCATGGAAGCAGCGCACCGACGCCAACGGCGGCAACATCCCCACCAACATTGGCCTGAACGGGCAGGTGGGAGGCGAGTACGGCGGCAAGTGGTACAAGGGCACTTACGGCTGGAATTTCACGATCTACGACGGCGAGATCGACCAGATGGCGCATCGGAATACGTTCGATGCGGGAGCCTGGCCAGGTTTCGGAAACGCTTTTCTGCTGAGCAAAGGCGACGCCGGCTTTGTGGCGACGCTGCGCAAGCAGATGGAGAATCTGGACTCGCAGAAGAAGATCGTGGAGGGGAAGACGCTGCTGCCCACCGGCTTTGGCGATCCGCGCGGTTACAAGTACACAGGCGGCAAAGAGGAGTGGTACAACTGGGCGCCGGATCGTTTTGCCAACCGGAGAACCGAGATCTACTTATGGTCAATGGACGCGAAGGATCGGGAGAAGCTTCCGGCCGACGGCTGGCTCAAGTTTCTGGACGGCAAGGATCCCGGCTTTCCGGAACGGGCGCTGCGCCAGGACCTGGAGCACGTTCGCGCGCAGACGCAGGCGATTGAGCAGGACGATACTTCGGCCGATACGCGGCTGGCGGACTATCTCTTGGGACTGAATCCGGCGGCAACCGATGCGTTGACGAAGCTGACAATGGGTGCGTATCTGACCGGGAATATCTGGACACTGCATGCGCGCGTGAGATACTTCGATCCGGTGCGGCGGCGTAGCGGCTTGCCGGAAGATGTGGCGGCGTTGGTGGAGAACTTCACCTCGGATACCGTATCGGTGCGGCTAGTGAACGTGAACCAGTTGGAGGCGCGGGAAGTGGCGGTGCAAGCGGGAGCGTATGGCGAGCATCGGGTGGTGTCGGCGACAGTCGGCGGCAAAACGGTGGCGGTGAACGGACCGGTGCTGCGGGTGAAACTCGCCGCCGGCGCGGGAGACCGCATAACGCTGCGCCTGGAGCGGTATGTGAATGAGCCGTCGCTCGCCCAGCCTTGGAGCCGGGAGTAAAGGAACGAACGAATGAATCAGAAACGATGGTGGGTGGTCTGCTGGCTCAGTCTAGGCATGGTGATTGCCTACATGGACCGCGTGAATCTGACTTCGGCAATGCCGGAGATTGCCAAGAACCTGCAATTGGATGACGAGCAGCGAGGCATGGCGTTGTCGGCATTTTTCTGGACCTACACAATTGGCCAAATTCCGGCCGGCATGCTGGTGGACCGCTATGGCGTGCGGATGCTCTACACCCTGGGGATCGTGCTGTGGAGCGTGGCGTCCGCTTCCACCGTGTTCATTACCGGGCTCTCCGCGTTAATCGCCACACGGCTGGTGGTGGGCCTGGGCGAGAGCGTGGTGACGTCTTCTTCCTTGCGCTATATCCGTGCGCACTTCGCCGAGAAAGAGCGCGGCTTCGCCGTGGGCGTCTACATGACCGGCACCAAGATCGGCCCGGCGATCGGCCTCCCCCTGGCCGGCTATCTGGTGGCGACACAGGGCTGGCAGGCGATGTTTTTGATCATGGGCCTCGGCAGCCTGCTGTGGCTAGGCCCGTGGCTGACGTGGGTACGCGGTAACGATCCGGCCGCGCAGACAACGGTGGGCACGGCCGCCGGGGCGGAAAGCATTTCACTGGGTACCGCACTCCGGAGCCGGGTGATGTGGGGCATCATCCTGGGCACTTACTGCTACATGTACTTCGTCTATTACTGCATGACGTGGATGCCGCAATATTTTCAGAAGACGCACGGGATGTCGATCGCCAAGTCGAACTGGTTTGGCGGAGTGTCGTTTGGCGGCATGGCGATTGTGGCTGCGATCGGCGGTTGGGCTGCGGATCGGTTGATCTCGCGCGGCGCCGAACCGATCTTCGTTCGCCGCGCGTTCACGGTGGCCGGCTTCGTGATGGCCGCCCTGCAAACGCTCAGCGTCTTCACCGACTCAAAGGAACTGATGATCGGGCTGACGGTGGCATCGCTATGTGGGCTCGGCTTGGCTACGGCGAATTACTGGGCGTTGACCCAGACGCTGATGCCGGGCGCCGTTCCGGTGGCCATCCAGAACACCGCGGCGAACCTGGCCGGCATCGTGGCGCCTTGGCTCACAGGTTGGATGATCAAGAAGACCGGCAACTTCGACGCTCCAATTGCCGCGGTGGGCATCTGGCTGGTGCTGGGCATATTTGCTTACGCCGTGCTCGTGCGTCGGCCCGCGTCGCCCCAAGCACACGGCGCCTGATTTAGCTGGCGATCACCTCCCGCGCCACCCGGTAGCGGTCGAGCTTGCTGGTGTCAATCGCATAGCCGAGCCCTGGCGACGTAGGCAACGCGATGCGACCGCCGTGAACTTCAATCAAAGGCGCGATGATGTCATCCCGGTACCAACGAAAACTGGCTTCAACATCTGTGGGATAGTCGCAGCCCGGCAAGGCCGCCATGGCGGCGCCCTGCGCCTGACCGATACCGAGTTCGGGCATGGTGCCGATCCAAACGGAAAGGCCCAACTGTTGACAACGTTCGTAAATCTTGAGCGCGTTGCGAAATCCGCCCACTCGCTGAATCTTGATGTTGGCGATTCTGAACGAACCCAGTGCCGCGGCGCGCTCCAGATCAGCCAAGGTCTCCAGGCTCTCGTCGAGGCAAATCGGCGTTGCCAGTGCCCGTTGCCAGGTGGCTGAATCCTCCAGCGCCTCGCCCGCCAGAGGTTGCTCAAACATGCGGAGCCCGTACTTCTCGAGTTCCTGATAGATGGGAAGATGCTCCGCCGAGTAACTCGCATTGGCGTCGCACATGAGCGGAATGTCACCAAAGCGGGCGCGCACCGCCTCCACCAGGGCCAGGTCATGCCCGGGGCAGACCTTGATCTTCACGCGTTGGTACCCGTCAGGAAGATAGCGGGCGATGGTGTCGAGCAACTGAGCAGTTGTGTCGTAGAGGCCAACGGCAAGGCCTGATTCGGCGTGGTCGCGCGGGGCACCCAGCAGCCGGTGTAGCGGCACTCTGAGCCGCTGCGCTTCCAGGTCCCACAACGCCGTCTCGAGGCCCGCCTTGGCGAAGTTGCTGCCCGGCAGGTCGTTAAGCCAGGCACTGGCTGTCTCGAGACTGTCGAACTCACGGCTGAGCATCGCCGGGCCCAGGCTCGTGATCAATTGCCGCCAACAGGAGGCCGGCGTATCCGCGGAGTAGAAGTTCCCAGCCATCGGCGACGCCTCGCCGTAACCGGTGAGGCCATCCGACTCGACGGCGACCACAATGCCATCCTTTTCCGCGATCTCTCCGTTTGAGATGCGGAACGGCTCGTGCAATGGGATGCGGACGTGGGTAAAGGTGATCCGTTGGATGCGCATCTGAAATGCAGTATATCCGCGGCAGGAACCACGAACAGACGCAGACCTGCTCCCTAGTGACCGCCGGGCGTCAACAAGGCAACAATCAGAAACGGAACGTAGCGGCGAGCCCCGTATCGGTGGGCATGTCGGCAGCCGGAACGGTAACCACTTTACCGCCCCTGCGAAGAACGAGTTCCGCTAAGTCATCCAGCAGGTCATCAACCTGGGGATCGTCGAGGCTGTGTAGCTTCACGCGCCCGGTGTCCGGGTCGAGCAGGCCGGGAATTTGGCGTTCAGCTTCAACCAGCAACGATGCCACGCGGGACTGGGTCGCCGCCGTGACGGCACTGGCTAGATCGTCAGTGCCCAGCCCCTTCGCCTTGGCCGCGCCGAAATCGCCCGCCATTTGTGCGAGACGCTCGCGGTACTCGGGCTCGACAATGGCCCAAGCCCTTGCCCGCAAATCATCGAGCTTGAGCGAAGTGGGATCCGTTTCAATGCCCTTCGGCAGCAACAAGGAGTTGTGGCTTACTTGGCGGAAAGGGGTATGGTACTCCCCAAGCGCGGCGAGAATCAAAGGCAAACCCGTGGGTCGCGAGTGATGCGCCAGAATTGCGCGATCTACGGCGCGAAAGAAGCGGGGTTCGTCAATGTCGAGTTCGTCCTGCTTCCCCCCATGACCGTGGCGCATGGCCGATCCCATGCCAGTTCCGCCGTGGGAGGTGACGGTCTGGTGAGGCTCAGTGAACTCGTCTCCCAGAGCTTGGGTGATCGTCGCAGGAACGTCCTCCGCAAGTTTGATCTCCTCAAGATGGTCCCGATCGCCTTCAAACAGTCGAATTTCCCGCCGATTCAGGCTCAGCACCTGGTAGCGACCCGCTGACTGAATGATTCGCAACAAGGGCTTAATGTGAAAGCTATTGGCCACCACCGTGAGCTCGTCCACTGGCCGGTGAAACTGAAAGACACGGAACAGGCCGGGAGCCCCCAGCACCGCAATCCCATCGGTGGTGTGGCTCCAAAAATCACGGTCCGTGGCCAGTTCCCTAAACGGGATCAAGGCCGTTGCAGTGTCCTGGGCAGAGTATCCCTTGAGAAGCGACTCTTCGAGCGACTTGAGCAAATTGCCGTAGCGGATCGGGTCCTGTTGATTCTCAGGATGCCGCCGTGAGGTGGGCTGATAGAGCGAGAGGCAGGGCGGTTCCTGCTCAGCAAGCAGCGCAGTCAACTCGTCGTGGTTTAGAGCGGTGGGATTCATGCTCGTTCCCCCGACTTGGCGAACAAACTCGTGAGCAGCCTCTGCATTTTTTGCGCGGCTCCATGCGCAGCTTCTTCCGGAGTCGCCGCATGATTTGTCACCACCACCGGATCGCGCCCCGCAGGTCGCGCTTCCAGCACGCAGCGCTGATCATCTGTACCGAAACGCTCCCCGTTAAAGTCGCTCAAATGCACTTCAACCCGGGTGATCTGGCCCTCAAATCGTTGCAATAACTGGGACACAGAGGCCTCAACGCGCGTTGAGCGCCCGCTATCGACGGAGACACTCCGGTTACTATTGATCTGGATATTCATTAAATTAACTTAGCAATTTAATGGCCAATCAACGGCAGATTCGGGCGCAGCGTTAGCTGAGAATTTCGCGAATCACCGTGCCGTGGACGTCGGTGAGGCGGAAGTAGCGGCCGCTGTAGAAGTAGGTCAATTTGGTGTGATCGAGACCCAGCAGGTGCAGGAGCGTTGCGTTCAGATCGTGAGGATGGACGAGCTTGTCGATGGCCTTGAAGCCGAAGTCGTCCGTGGCACCGTGAATCATCCCGCCCTTGATGCCGCCGCCGGCCAGCAGGATGCTGAAGCCCAGCGAATTGTGATCGCGACCGGCGTGGAGCTTGATGGTGGAGCTGTTCTGTACAGCCGGCGTGCGGCCGAACTCGGTGCCGACGACAAGCAGCGTGTCCTTGAAGAGCCCGCGCAGCTTCAGGTCTTCGACGAGCGAAGCGATCGCCGGATCGGCTTGGCGAGCCAGACGCCGGTGAACGTGGATATCCTCGTGGTTATCCCACGGTTGCGAATTGCCGAAGTAGACCTGCACCATGCGCACGCCGCGCTCGGCAAGCCGCAGAGCGGTGAGGCAACTGCGTCCGAAAGCCGAGTCGCCGTAGCGGTCGCGGATTGACGCGGGTTCGCGCGAGATGTCAAATACCTCGGGAGCCTCGGTCTGCATTCGGTAGGCGGTCTCCATGGCTTCGATGGAGGCCTCCAGTTGAGGATCGGCCACGCGTTCGGCCAGATGCCGCTGATTGAGCCGCGCCAGCAGGTCAAGCTGACGGCGTTGCTGGCCGAGGTCGGCGTCCTTGTTTTCAATGAAGCGGATCAACTTGCGCGGATCAGTCTCTTCCATGCGAATGTGCGTGCCCTGATAGACGGCCGGGAGGAAGGCGCTCTCCCAAAGCGGCGGACCCACCACGGGGATGCCTGGGCAGAGGACGACGAAGCCGGGCAGGCTACGATTGATCGTCCCCAGCCCGTAGTTGATCCAGGCACCCATCGACGGGCGCCCCGGCTGGATAGCGCCCGAGTTGATCATGAACAGCGAAGGCTCGTGGTTGGGCACTTCGGTGTGCATGGAACGGATGACGCAGAAGTCGTCAATTCGGGAGGCGATGCGCGGGAAGATCTCGCTGACCGGGATGCCGCTTTGGCCATAGGGCTTGAAGGCGAAGGGCGACCGCATCAGGTGCCCCAGACTGCTCTCCGTTTTCGGCAACACACCGGGCATGGCTTGCCCGTCGTACTTGTCCACCATCGGCTTGGGGTCGAAGCTGTCGATCTGCGACAAGCCACCGTTCAGCACCAGGTAGATCACCCGCTTCGCCTTCGGAGCAAAGTGCGGAGCGTTCTCCGCGGCAAGCACACTGGCCAAACCAACTGAGCCAAAGCCGCTCGCCATTCGGGAGAGAGCGCGACGGCGGGACAGCATCATGCTTTGATTCTATCTACAGGTTAGGCCGCCAACACGTCGACGTCGGGAATCAGCAGCGGCTCACCCTCGTAGCCGAAGGTGCCGCGCACGGGCAACGGCGGGGCGAAGTCGGCTACGGCGCCATGGACATTCGGTAGCGGCCAGCGCGTACGCTCCACACGATCACCCACCATTACGGCGCAAACCTCTGGCGAAGAAGTACCACGCAGGATTGCCACCCGCTCTGGCGGGCCGTCGGCAAAGCCATAAACCGGAATCACACGGCCTTGCCATTCAATCAGCGCGGCCAAGCCGCCGCGGTTCACTTCGAGCCGCATCGCCTCGGGATGGGGAATCACCTCCAGCACCTGGCCCGCGGGCAACAGAAGTCGCGCAGGAGTGCCGGCCAAGCGGAAGAGCATCGCATCGCCCTTGGCCCCGGTAGCGCCGCCGCGAACCTCCGCCAGCGCATCCAGCCGCGGAGCCCGGCGCGCGGCCGGCGGCGGCGTGAAGAACGCCGGTTCCACGGCGAGCACCAAACCTTGGGGCAGGCGCAACACGCCCAGCGAACCGGGGAGCGCCCTTTCGGCCCCCGGCGACAGCCGGCGAGCGGCTTCCGCCGGCGCCTCGATTGGCATCGAGATGCGTTCCACTTCCAGCGACGTGCCCAGCGCCAGATCCAACCGCACCAAAGAACTGGTGAATCGCTCAACGCCGGTAACAAGTTCAGACGGTAGGGCGTACACCATGCCACCGCGCTCCACTAAGAAGAATTGCTGGCTCATGCCGTGCTCCCTTTTACGAGCGTCTCGCCCAATGCCGCACTAAGTCGAGTAGCGCGTCCTCAACGAACGGCTTCACCAGGTAGTCGTTCACCCCCAGGCCGAGCGCCTTCTGCCGGTGCTTGTCGCCCGAACGCGAAGTCACCATAATCACGGGCAGATTCTTGTAGGTTTCGTGCGCCCGCAAACTGGCGAGCAGTTCAAAGCCGTCCATCCGTGGCATCTCGACGTCCATGAGGATGACGTCCGGTAACTCGGTGGACCGCCCCAACCATTCGAGCGCTTCCACCCCGTCCTTGGCTTCGCGCGGCTGCCAACCCTCTCCGCGGAAAAGATTGGCCATTACGCGGCGAACACTCAGCGAATCGTCAACGATTAGTACTTCGATCGACTTGCGCGGTGCCGGAGTCAGGCGTCTCTGCGTGGTGGCGCCCATCGCGGCGGCGCCAAGCTCGGCCGGTTCCAGAATCAGCACGACGCTGCCGTCGCCCAACAGCGTCGATGCGGCGATGCCGGGGATCTTGCGGGTAAGTTTACCCAGCGGTTTCAGCACCACGTCGCGCGCTTCCACAATGCGATCCACCATCAGTGCGTAACGCTGTTCGCCTCGCCGGAGGACGAGCACGGGACGGTGATGCAGTTCCTCTTCCTTCGGCGCCGGACACAGCCCCAATTCGCTGCCAAGTTCCAGCAGCCGCAACGGATCCTTGCCGTCCTTGAGCGTCCAAGTATCGCCCAAGCGCTTCAGGTCGTCAGTTTCGACTCGAGTGATACGCTGCACAGGCGCCAGGGGCACGCCGAACACCGCACCTTGCGCTTCCACCAGCAGCACCTTGGTGATGGCCATGGAGAGCGGTAGCCGAATGGTGAAGTTGGTTCCCTGCCCTACCGTGGAATCCACCGACATGGAACCACTCAGGCTCTCGATCGTGGAACGCAAAACGTCCAGGCCGATTCCACGGCCGGAGACATCGGTAACCTCTTTCGCGGTGGTGAAGCCAGGCTCAAAGAGCATCGCATAGAGCACGGTTTGGCTGGCTTGCGCCGCTTGTTCGGCAGTCATGAAGCCGTGCCTCACGGCGGCTTCGCGAACGCGGGCAACGTCGATGCCGGCCCCATCATCGGAAAGCCGCAGGACGATTTCGGTGCCTTCACGGGCAATGCGCAGCAACACATTGCCGGTTTCGGGCTTACCCAGCGCAACTCGCCGGTCAGAGTCTTCAATGCCGTGGCTGACTGCGTTGCGCAACAGATGCTCCAGAGGTCCGCAGATCTGTTCCAGCACCTGTTTGTCGAACTCGACCTCGGCACCTTCAATCGTCAGTTCGGCGGGCTTGCCCTCCTTACCGCCCGTGATGCGCACGGTGCGATGCAGGCGGGAGGCCTGGGTTTGGAAAGGCACCATGCTGAGCGCGAGTAATTTGTCCTGTAACTCGGTCGTCAGGCGGCCAAGGCGAGTCAAGTAGCCGTCGAAGTCACCCAGCAGTCCACCGAGCTGATGGCCGGCGGCGCCGATGTCACTAGCCGTCTCATTCAAGTCGCGAGCGAGTAAATGGAACTCGGTGTACCGATCCATCTCCAAGGGGTCGAACTCGGCCCTGGGATCCTCGGTATTGCGTAAGATGGACGGCCGCAGGAGGGCAGGCGTCGCGTAATCGGTATCGAGGCGCTGCGAGAGACGGCGTAGCCGCTTCAAGACGAGATTCACTTCCGAAGTTTCGTGCTGAAAGCGCGCGTAGCTTCGTTCAAAGGTGGAGCGGTTGACGAGCAACTCGCCCACCAGGCGCACCAGTTCGCGCAGGCGGTCGAGCGGAACGCGGACGTATTTATTGGGGTCAACCTGATCTGGAACCGGCGACTCGCTCGCATGCGGCGTCATTGCACGCAGGGCTACGTCGGGCGAGATCTCGTGTTCCTCATCGCGTGCGGGCAAAAGCTCTTCGTAGGCCGAGTAGAGGATCTCAAGCGCCTCTGCACGGTTTTCGACTGCGCCTGTGCCGAGGCCAGCCAGGTCGACCAACACGTCGTAAGTCGTAATGAGTAGGTCGTGAACGTCAGGCGAGTACTCCTGACCACGCTCCACCAGAGAATCCAGCAAGTCCTCCATGCGATGAGCCAACTGGCTGATCTCCGGGAAGCCCACCATGCCGGCTGAACCCTTCAACGTATGCACCGAGCGACGGATCTCACCCAGCGCAACCGTCCGGTCCGCCGCACGATCGAGGCCGCGCAGGTGCTGCTCAATGCGCGCGAAATGCTCTTCCGCTTCCAGCAGAAAGCCTTCCACGAGTTCCGGATCGATCTCCGGCTCCGGTCTTGCCGGACGGCTGCGCGGTTGATCGAAACGAGCCAGCGCGAGCCGCATTGCCTCCAGGGAGATATGGCAGTGCTCAGCGATCTGCTCATCGAAGGCACGCTCGCCATTGGCTACGGCCTCGAGTAACTTCTCGCTCTCCGTGGCGAGTTCGGCCAACTCCACGCAACCCACGACGCGGCTGGCGCCGCGGATGGAGTGAAACAAGCGGTGCGATTGCTCCAACGCCGTCGCATCGGCTGGCCACCGCGACAGGTTGGCCAGCGCGCTCTCGATTTGGGGAAAGTATCCGGCCACCTCTACGGTGAAGCCGTCCACCACCTCGCGGTCATGCATGGTGGGCATTTCCGGCTTCCTAGGCGGCAACCATATCGCGATCGCCCGACGGGCGGCGGCCATCCTCGGGCAACTTGAAGTGGCGGAGCGAAGCGCGCAGCAGTTCGGCCTGTTCGGCGAGCGACTGAATGCTCTCCGAAGCCGACCGGGCGCCGTTCGCCGTTTCGACAGCCACGCCCGAGATAACGGCCACGTTGCGGGAGACCGCTTCCGAACCCAGGGCCTGCTGCTTGGAGGCGGCCGAGATCGACTCGATCAGCACGGCCAGGCGCTGCGAAACCGATTCGATTTCCACCAGCCGCGAACCGGCCGCGCTGGCCAGGCTGGAGCCACCCACCACTTCGCGGGTCGTCTCCTCCATGGCCGAGATGGCCTCTTTCGTGTCCGTCTGAATCGACTTGATGAGCGTCGAGATCTTCTTGGCCGAGCCCGTGGCGCGTTCCGCCAGCCGTTCCACTTCTTCGGCGACAACGGCGAAGCCCTTACCCGCTTCTCCGGCCATGGCCGCTTGAATCGACGCATTCAGGGCGAGGATGCTGGTGCGGTCAGCAACGTCTTCAATCAACTGCACGATCTCGCCGATTTCCTGCGAGCTTTCGCCGAGGCGCTTGATGCGCTTGGCCGTTTCCTGAACGTGGGTCCGGATGGCGTCCATGCCTTCCACGGTCTTCTGCACGGATTCGTTGCCGCCGCGCGCCGCCGCAAGGGCTTGCGTCGCCACGTTGCTGGCAGTGTTAGCCGTTTGGGCGACCTGCTGAATGGAATCGGTCATCGTGCCGATGGCCGCGGAAA
Source organism: Bryobacter sp. (assembly GCA_022843605.1). Classification (GTDB taxonomy): domain Bacteria; phylum Acidobacteriota; class Terriglobia; order Bryobacterales; family Bryobacteraceae; genus JALHNI01. Next base: position 101,992 of record JALHNI010000001.1, on the reverse strand, counting down.
CCTCGGTAACGCGCTGGCTCTGTTGTACGGAACCTTCGGCCAAGCGTTCGGCCGTCGCCTTGATGGTGCGGGTCGAACTGGCCACTCGGGACGTGGTCTCCTGAACTGAACCGATGATGCCGCGCAGTTCCACGATCATGTAGTTGAACGAGTCGGCGATGGCGCCGGTCATTTCGGCGGTCACTTCAGCTTCCTTGGTCAGGTCGCCCTGCGCCACGCCGGCCACGTCGTCCAGCAACTTCAGAATGCTGCTTTGCATGTTGTCGCGCTCTTCCTGCGACTGCAGCAGGTTCACCGTGTTGTCGAGCATCGCGTTCAAGGCATTGGCGGTGGCTCCCAACTCGTCGTTCGTGGTGACCTCGGCGCGAGCCGCAAAGTCGCCCATGCCAATGTTCACCAACAAGCCGTCGATCGAACGCACCTGGCGAGCGATACCGCGCGAGATGCGGTAAACGGCGAGACCGGCCAAGGCCAGCAGGCCTAGTGTGAGGCCAACCTGCACCATTCGATCATTATCCAGGCGATCCAGGCGGGTGTTAAGGATGCCGCCGAGTTCCGCCGCCGTCTGTTCCTGCAAGCGGCTGTACGCATCCACGGCAACTGAACCCTTGTCAAAGAAGTCCTGTGCGCCACCGGAACCCTCGGCAGCATACTGCGTGAACGTCCGGGTGGCGGTGACCGCCGCGGCGAGCGCCTTCGCTAGACGTGGCTCAAGCTGCGGGTTGTTTTCCATCGCCTTCGACAAGCTGGCCGCCACGCGCTCCGCAGCTACATTGGTCTGGCGGGTGAGATAGGCCATCTGAGCGATTTCGGCGGGCGAACTCTTCCCGCGTGCCGCCAGACCGGCGCCATAACCGCGCAGTTGTCCCACAGTCTCAGACGCGACAGCCAACTGCACAGCGAGTGCATCGCCCAGGTAGTGGGCATCGAGTTCACCATCGGTGGTCATCGTCGATTGGTCAGCCGCTTGGCGCGCCAGGGCATTCGTATCGGCAATCAAACGGGACTGGCGTTCGAAACCTTCAGCGGCGGCCCAAGTTAGTACCTGCATCCGCAGTTCCTGCCAGGTATTCTTGATGCGCGCCAGACCTTCGGTCGTCTTAAGGACTTCGCCGGACTTCTGGTCGAGCGCCTCCAGCGCCGTCAGGTCGCTATCCACCCGCGACTGCATCGCCGTCACTTGCGCGCGGAAGCCTTCCGCGCCGTGGAGGGCGGCGTTCGCCGCACCCTGGTGAAGTGACAAGTGGTCGGCCAAGTGGCGCAGTTCGCGAATATACTCGAGGCCCTTCTGCTCATTGCGCGTGGCAATCACGCGGCCGCCCAGGTTCGACACGAACAACGACAGCAATACGCCGATGGGCAGCGCCATCAGAAAAAAGATCACCACTAACTTGTGCGAAATACCGAGATTCTTCAATTTGGCGAACATCTTGTCCTCTTCCTCACGTTCACTTTCAGGCCGCCGCGAGGGACGGCAAATGCGTTTCGTTCAAAACACGGTCGAGATTCAGCCGGCTCACCCATTCACGGTCTCGCTCCGCGACGGCTTCGACATACCCTTCGGCGGAATGGGCACCGGCCATCTCCGCTGACTTCCAGGCCGTAACGGGGATCGCCGCCAAACCTTTCACCTGATCCACCAACAGGGCCGTCAAGGGTTGACGGTTGCCATCCTGAATCACCAACATGCGGCGCAGGGTCGGATTCTCAATCGGGGCCCAACCGAGCACTTCCCGCAGATCAATCACGGGCACCACTTCTCCGCGTAGGTTGGTTAATCCCTTCACGCCTGTGGCCGCACCTGGCAGCGGCGTTACCGGGGTCATCCGGTCAGTCTCCAACACCCGCCCGATCGGCACGGCGAACATCATGTCGCGCACCACGAAGACCACGAAACGCGGCGCATCGCTTCCAAGACGGGTCTTGCGGGCCGGCAAGGTGATTGGTTCGCGCTCGGCAAACTCCCGTTCCATTCGGGCAAGAATGGCGGCACAGGCTGCTGCCGCGCCAGGATCCGCCGTCCAGGTGCGAACCAATGCGACGGGAGCCTCCACGATTGGCGGCGCGTCGATTAGCTCAGAGGCTGGTTCAGCGATTGCGACAATCGGCGCTACCGCAGTCGGCTGGGCATCAGGCGCGGGCGGTTCGGGAACAGCCGGAGCTGTATCCAGAAAGATCGGCTCACGGATCACTGGCTTGAGTAATGCCGAGATGAACGGCACCGCAACCGGCTGCGTGACCGGCTGCGCAACCGGCGGTTCGTCGGGCGACACAGGGGAATCATCGAGTGACTGAGGCGAAGGCGAAGTGAACAACTCGGGAGACACCTCGGCTTGGGCCTGCGGCTCGGCCTGGGTCGCCTCGGGCCGGGTCTCCGCGGACTCGGGCCCTTCCGCGCCTTCGAAGGGCTCCTCGTCCCAGGTGCTCAGCAGATCCGCGAGCAGCCCTTCCATTGGATTGAATTCCGTGGACATAGGTGCTCCTTACAAGAACCGTTCCACGCTGGCCGCTAACTCGGCTGCGTCATAGGGCTTCGTAATGTATTCATCCGCGCCCTGTTTCATCCCCCAGAAGCGGTCGCTATCCTGGGTCTTGCTACTCACCAGCACAATCTTGATATCTTGCGTCTGGGGGGTGGTCTTCAGTTGCCGGCAAACCTGGAAGCCATTCTTTTTGGGAAGCACAATGTCGAGTAACATCACGCGCGGCTTGAACTGCATGGCTTTCTCGAGCGCCTGTTCACCATCCACCGCGGTCACGACGGTGTAACCCCGGCCCTTCAGCGCAGCCTGCATGGCCCGCAATTCGGTCGGGCTATCGTCGACTACGAGAACCGTTGTTTCCATGAGCTTGTCTTCCTTGCCGCGGTCTTTTTCGCAGGAGCCAAATGCCGTTGCACTGTGCGCGTCAGTGCGTCGGCGTCGAAGGGTTTTGTCAGATAGTCGGAGCAGCCCGCCATCTTACCCTTTACTTTGTCAAAGAAACCATCTTTGCCCGAAAGCATAATGACTGGGATGTTCTGCATCAGTGCGTTCTGCCGCACAATCTTACAAACCTGATAGCCGTCCATGCGCGGCATCGTAATGTCGAGCAGAATCAAGGCTGGCGTCAACTCATCAAGCTTCGCTAGCGCTTGCATGCCGTCCTCGGCGACGACGACGCGATAGCCAGCTTTCTTCAGAGCGCTAGCCACCACACGCCGCACAGTAATACTGTCATCCACCGCAAGAATAATCGGCTGATCCGCGATTTCCTTCAGGACAAAAGCAACTTCTCTTTCGTCCGGCTTCAGGCGAAAGGCCCGCTCGAAGGACAAAGCCGCTTCGCTGATATCGCCAAGATTCAAGTGGGCGAGTCCGACGTAAAAATGACTTTCGTAAGTCGGCTGGCGCTTGGCCGCCGCCTCATACCGCACAATCGCGTTCTTCAGCGCGCCTTCATCCGCCCCGCGATTCGGCAAGTAGTTGTCGAAGGCGGAAAGCTTCAAATAGACACCGCAGCGTCCGCACTGCGAAGCTCCGGCATTCACCTGCTGCCCGCAGAACGGACAAGGCGCGGTTCCTTCCACGGGCTCAGGCGCTTCCTTGGGTTTGGAACGCTGAGAAAGACGCAGCCCCCCCAGTTGGTCCAGCGCCGTCTTGTTGGCCGGGTTCAGCGTCAACACCTTCTCGAGGTGCGCAATCGCCTCTTCCGCGGTTTCGGCCAGCGCGGCCCGCCACAGCCACGCTTGCTCGCTCTTCGGTTCTGATTCGCAAACTTCGCGAAACAGGGCCCGGGCAACGATCTTATCGCCGGCCTTTGCCGCCGTAACCGCCTCCCGGAAAAGTACATTGTGCTTGGTTAGTAATGCCGCCATGGAGTTATTTCTTCACGAACCGGTCGATGCCCTCATCCCGCCACACCCGCAAAGTTTGTGCGTCACGGTCGGCGATTTTGAGTCCGATGGCGTTCACCGGATAGTCGTATTTCTTTTGCAGTTCAATCCAGGATTTCTTGATGGTCTCGTTAATCGCCATGGATGTTACTTCCTTTCGCCCACGGCGTGGGCAGCAAATGCGGGCTGGCCGAACCGGCCCCGGTAGTGAGGCATCTCGCAAGCCAGCGAATCGAACGCCGAAGCGCAACTGGCTGGCCCCAGCACGCCCAAAGCCACGCATCCTAGCGCCGGCTTCATCCAATCCTCCACAAGTTCACCAAGCGCGTCCGCTTGCACCGCGTCCAGTTGGGACAGAATTTCTTCCGCCGAAATCGGCGCATCGAAGTAGTGCTGCTGCAGAGCCAGACGCGTCATCGCCGCATGCTCATCGGCGGCGGTCAACATCAGACTGTTTCGTAGACGAGTACCTGTCAGCCAGACTTCCTCTTCCCCGATGGCCGCCGTACCGTTACACAGGTTCCCTAACGACTCCATGATCCTGGTCACGACTTCTTCCAGGTGCTCCGGCGCGGTGCTCCCTTGAATCAGAAAGATGCCCGTCGAGCCGTAGGCCTGATACTCGGCCTGAATCTCATAAACCAGTCCTCGCCGCTCGCGCAACTCGGAGAAGAGCCGGGAGGAGAGCCCTTGTCCCAGCACACCGGTGAGCACATGCAGACGATAGCGATCCTCGCTGGCGTACGGCGGAGCCGGCCAAGCCAGGCTGAAATAGACCTGCCGCAGTTGGGCCACTTCCAGTTGTTCCGTCGCGTGCCACTCCGGCGCCAGATTCGGCGCAGGCTGATTGCCGCCCCGCAGGCGCCAGAAGCAGTCGTGAACCTGCGTCACGAACTGTTCGTGCTCCACGTTGCCGGCCCCGGCGATGATCAGCCGGCCAGGCACGTAATGCTGATGATGAAAATAAATGAGATCCTCGCGGCTAAACTGGCTCACCCGCTCCACGGTGCCGCTCACTGGCCGGCCCAAAGCATGGCCCTGCCAGATCGCGCTCTTCAACGACTGTTCCAGGTGTGTTTCAGGTTGATCGGCCTGTCTCTCGATTTCCTGCAGGATGGCCGCCCGTTCTGAGGCCAACGCGCGCTCCGGAAACGTAGAGTTCATCAGCAGATCGCCCATCAAGTCGAGCGCGTGGTACGCATAGTCCTGCATGACGGACGCTACAAAACAGGTGTAGTCACGGGTGGTAAAGGCCCCCACCCGCCCTCCAACCAGGTCGATCTGCCGTGCAATCTGCTGAGCATCGCGATTGCTAGTGCCCTGAAACAAAAGGTGTTCGCAGAAATGAGCGAGGCCATTCTCGTGCGGCGATTCGTGACGCGCGCCGCAATCCACCAGCACACCAGCCGAAATGGCCCGGCTTGCGGGCAAACGCTCGGTCACCACCCGCACGCCGTTATCGAGCGTCGTCGATTCGAATTGTGCAGTGGCCGTGGACATGATGCTGCTCGTGCACACCTCTCCCGTTTCCAGCAGGCGGCCGCTGGCCGGAACTTGAAGATGTTTCGCTACTCTTGCAGTGTGCGCGATGCCGGGGAAAGAGGAAATCCTCAAAAGGCCTTAGAACCATACCCGGTAAACACTCGATTTACCCGCCATGGCGGACGGGTAACCTAGAATAGGAAGCGAGTGAAGCCTTCCGCCCACAAAACTCTTCGCACCAAAGAGATCTGCAAGTCTTATCGCGGCCGCCGCGTCGTGGACGCGGTCAGCGTCTACGTCGAACAGGGGGAGGTGGTGGGATTGCTTGGCCCGAATGGCGCCGGAAAAACCACTTCGTTTTACATGATCGTCGGTCTCGTGTCTCCGGATGCGGGACAGGTGATGCTGGACGACCTCGACCTCACGAACATGCCCATGTATGAGCGCGCCCGCCGAGGCATCTCCTACCTGCCGCAAGAGGCTTCGGTCTTCCGCAAGCTCAGCGTCGAGGACAACCTGCTCGCCATTCTGGAGACGCTCCCCATCCCGGGGCACGAGCGGCAGGACCGCATGCGCCGCCTCATCTCCCAACTCGGGCTTGAGCAAGTGCGGCAAAGCAAAGGGTATATGCTTTCCGGCGGCGAGCGGCGCCGCGTCGAGATCGCACGCTCTCTCGTGATCGAGCCGAGTTTCCTCCTGCTCGACGAGCCGTTCTCCGGCATTGACCCCATTCAGGTGATCGAACTGCAACGCATTATCTTCGACTTGAAAAAGATGGGCATCGGCATTCTCGTCACGGACCACAACGTCCGCGAGACTCTGGCAGTCACCGACCGTGCCTACATCATCAACAACGGCAAGATCTTCCGCACCGGCTCGCCCCAGGCCCTGGGTCAGGACCCGGAAGTGAAGCGCGTTTACCTGGGCGAAGGCTTCTCCCTTCCTGAGGGTTTGTCCGGGGAAGCGAATTGACTACCTTCCCCGCCGCCCACCAGGCGAAAGTCGCCGCCTGGGAGTCGCAAGCGAAGCAAAACCAGCGCCTCGACGAGAAACTCAGCAATCTCCGGCTGGTGACGGCTCTGGCCGGCGTCGTGGTCGCCTGGCTGGTGTTCTCCCGGCAAGCGATTCCCTTCGGTGCGTTAGTCGTCCCCATCGGCGCCTTCATCGCCTTGGCCGTGAAGCACGAACGGGTCGCCCGCGCCCAGGATCGGGCGAAGCGTGCGATCGCATTTCATGCCGCCGCCGTCCGCCGAGCCAGTGCCGAATGGATCGGCCATGGAAATCCTGGAGAACGCTTTCGCGATTCCACTCATCCCTATGCTGAAGACCTCGACCTGTTCGGCCGCGGCAGCCTCTTCGAGTTAATCGCCCGCACGCGCACCGCCGAGGGCGAGAGCACCCTGGCTGATTGGCTGCGCACCGCCGCCCCCCTTGCTGAAGTACAAGCCCGGCAAGTAGCGGTCGCCGAACTGGCGCCCCGCGTCGATTGGCGCGAGACCTACGCGCTAGCCGGCGACGACTATACCTCCCAGGTGGACTCCGCGTCCATTGCCGCCTGGTCCACCCGCCCCGCCGTCCCGTTTTTTGGCGGCGCGCGCCTCATCTTTGCCGGTTGCGTTCTCCTCGAGATACTCGCGTTGGTCGCTTGGCTCTTCGGGTATCTTCCGGTTCACTACTTTCTACTGCTCGCCGGCGGATGCCTCTTGCTGAGCTTTGCCTTTCACGCGAAGGTGCAGCAGGTGTCAGAGGGGTTGCACCAGTCCGCGAAGGATTTGGCTCTATTTGGCGAACTCGCCCAAGCTGTCGAGAAAGAACGCTTCCAATCACCGTTACTCGCGGCTGCCCATGCTCAACTAGCCGGCGCTGCACGCGCCGTCCGCGAGTTGGAACGACTGGTTGAACTGCTCGATTCGTCACGCAACCAATTCTTCGGCGTCATCGCGCTGCTGCTGATTTGGGCGCCGCAAGTGGCCGTGGGACTCGAAGCCTGGCGCCGGCGCTACGGCCGTGACGCGCGCCAGTGGATCGCGGCGCTCGGCCAGATTGAAGCCCTGCTTTCGCTGGCCGCCTTCGCCTTTGAGCACCCGGCCGCGGTTGCGCCAGCCTTGTTGCCGTCGGGCAAGAGCTTCACGGGCCACGGCATCGCTCATCCCCTCCTGCCGGCCACGGAGGCGGTCGCTAACGACGCGTACCTCACCCAAGACGAACCGATTCTCATTGTTAGCGGATCAAACATGTCCGGCAAGAGCACGCTACTGCGGGCGATCGGCCTGAATACCGTGCTCGCCTGGGCGGGCGCGCCTGTCTGTTGCGCGTCCCTCTCGGTATCGCCGCTGCAGGTGGCTGCATCGCTGCGAATCGTCGATTCGCTGGGCGAAGGGCGATCGCGCTTTTACGCCGAGATCCTGCGCCTGCGGCAGATCCTGACGCTCTCCGGCCAGCAGCCCGTGCTCTTTCTATTGGACGAGGTGCTCAGCGGCACGAACTCCCATGACCGTCGGGTGGGTGCCGAAGCTATCATCCGCCAGTTGCTGAGCCACGGCGCGCTCGGGCTCGTCACCACGCACGACCTGGCACTCACCTCCATGGCCTTGCCCGGCGCACGCAACGTCCACTTCGCTGACGACTATGTCGACGGCGAACTCCACTTCGACTACCGCATGAAACAGGGGCCCGTACAGCGCTCCAACGCCATCCCCCTGATGCGTTCCATCGGCCTCGACGTCTAGCTCACCTGGGCCGTATTTGCCCGGGTCTGTGAACTTCGCCGTCCGGTCCACCCCAAGGGTTTCTGCCGATGCTAACCTTGAGGTGCATGAGCATGCTGTCACCGCGACTTCAGCTTCGCGTTCAGCAAAAACAGATCCTTACCCCTGGTCTCGTCCAGATGGTAACGGTTCTCCAACTGAACCGGTTGGAGCTGAAAGAGATGATCTCGCAAGAGGTCGCGCAAAACCCCGTCCTCGAGGAATCCGCCGACGGGGGCGAAGAGCTGACTCCAGCCGAAATTCAGTCTCTGTTGGAAGCGGAACGCGTAGGCAGCGGTGATGCGGAGTCCGTAAGCGAAGTTACCTCTCAAGTGGTTGCCGAGAGTATCAACGGTTCAGCCTACGAAAACGAAAATCCAACCGCCTACGAAGGCGATGCTCCGCCTCCGGTTGAAGGGGTGGACGCCGAACCCGTCGCAAAAACCGAAACGGACCCTTTCGACCAGATCGATTTCGGTTCCTTCTTTGACGACTATCTGGATCCCGGCTATAAGTCACCCGCCGGCGAGAATTACGAGAAGCCTTCCTTCGAAACATTTCTCTCGTCGCCCACCACACTCACGTCACACCTGAATGATCAGTTGTCACTAGTCGTGATGACGCCGGTGCAGCGCGAAGCCGCCGATGCCATTGTCGGCAACCTGGACGAAAACGGCTACCTGATGAGCCCGCTCGACGAGATCGCCCTGGCGGAACATCTCTCGCTTCCCGACATGGAAGCCGGGCTCAAGATCGTGCAAAGCTGCGATCCCGCCGGGGTCGCTGCCCGCGATTTGCAGGAGTGCCTGCTGTTGCAGTTGGCGAGCCGCAACGGCGAAGATGGCGTCGCCTGGCGCATCATCTCGCAACACCTGAAGCTGCTCGAAACCAAGAACTGGCGCGAACTGGTACGCGTCACCGGCCGGCCAATCGAACACATTGAGATCGCCGTCAAGGTGATCCGCACTCTGGACCCCCAACCCGGGCTGCGTTTCTCCAGCGAAACGGTACGCTCCGTCGAGCCCGACGTCTACATTGTGAAGGACGGCGAAGACTGGGTAATTGAGATGAACGACGAGGACCTGCCTCAGCTCCGCCTCAATACCCAATACCGCCACATGATCGAGAAGGACTCCGAACCCAGCAAAGAGGTTCGCAATTACGTCAAAGAGCGCTTCACCTCGGCCCTGATGCTGCTGAAAAATATCGAGCAACGCAAACAGACGATTCTGAAGGTCTGCCAGGCCATCGTCGGCCGTCAGCAGGAGTTCCTCGAACACGGCTTGGAGCATCTAAAGCCGATGATGATCAAGGATGTTGCCGAAGAGATCGGAGTGCACCCATCCACCGTCAGCCGCGCCGTCGCCAGTAAATACGCCCACACGCCGCAGGGGGTTCACGAACTGCGCTATTTCTTCTCGGAAGCCGTCCAAGGCCCTTCCGGAAGCGCCACTCCCTTGCTTCTGCTCAAGCGCAGAGTGAAAAAGATGATCGAAGAGGAGGATTCGTCCAATCCCCTCACCGACGATCAGATTACCGCCCGCCTCCAATCGGAAGGCATCCAAGTCACCCGCCGCACCGTGGCCAAGTATCGGGAGGATCTGAAGATCCCATCCACCCATCAGCGCCGGGTACGCCATTAATCTCATGCAAATCGCCTACACAGGTAAACCACACGATCTAAGTAAAGAACAAAGTGACCGCCTTACCCAGCGCCTGACTAAGCTCGGCAAGCTGATTGATGGGAAGATGGTCGACGGAAAATCGAAGGAGAAAAAAGCCCACTTCATTCTGAGCCAGCAGCGGCACTTGGCCAAGGCCGAAATTACTCTGCACTACTACGGCCATGACCTGATTGGGATCGCGACCCACGCCGACAAATTCCGTGCGTTGAGTGATGCGTTGGACAAGCTGGAGCATCAAGTCCAGAAGGTGCGTCAGAAGTGGATCGACTCCAAGCATGTCAGCGAGTCGATCAAAGTGAAGCCCCTCGTGGAAGACGTGGTCATACCGAAGACCAAGGTCAAAGTGAAGCCCACCAAGCCTCGCATCTACCGCGTTCGCTACGGCGAGGCCCCCAAGCCGATGCTGCCTGAAGAAGCGGTGCTGGAAGTGGCCAAGCGCGACAACTACTTTGTCTTCGAGGACACCGAAAGTGGCGGTTTCAGCGTGCTGGTGCGCCGGCCCGACGGCCACTTCGATTTGATCGAACCGCAGGCCTAGAATGAAACCAGCCCGGCGCAAGACCCCAGCCAAGAAAGCTCGCCCCGAGCTGGTCGTGATCACTGGGCTGAGCGGGTCCGGCAAAGGAACCGCGCTCAAGGTCTTCGAGGACCTCGGCTACTACTGCGTCGATCATCTCCCGATCGACCTGATTCCGAAGTTCGCCGAACTGGCTCTCGATTCGCCCAACATCCGTTCCGCCGCCCTCGTCATCGACATTCGCGAGGGCGGCAACCTCACCCGCTTTCCTGCCGTGTTTAAGAAGCTGCGCAATCAGTTAGCCGCTCGTCTGGTCTTCCTTGAAGCCGATGACGACATGATTCTTCGGCGCTTTAGCGAGACCCGCCGTCCGCATCCGCTCGGTTCGGACCGTTCTGTCCTGCGCAGCATCTCCGATGAGCGCCAAAGCCTCGCACCGATTCGCGCATTGGCTGACCACGTCCTCGATACCTCCCGGTTCAACGTACATGAGTTGCGCCGGTCGATTGAGGAGACCTTCCGCGGCGAGTCCGTCGAAGGCAAGATGATGGTCTACGTCAACAGTTTCGGCTTCCGGCACGGAGTCCCGCTGGATTCGGATCTGGTTTTTGACGTCCGTTTCCTGCCCAATCCGAATTACATCCCGGAGATGAAGAAGCTTACTGGCCGCCACCCCAAAGTCGCCGCCTTCATCCGCTCCTTCGAGCAGACCAACGAGTTCGTCAAGCGCATTGGCGACTTGCTGGTTTATCTTTTGCCTCATTACATCCGCGAAGGCAAAAGCTACCTCACCATCTCCATTGGTTGCACCGGCGGCCACCACCGTTCCGTCATGATTGCCGACGAGGTGCGCAAGTTCCTGGCGTCGGCCGGCTACCACGTCAAGGTGACGCACCGCGACATGGCGAAGTAGCGGCTAAGCCGTCAACGCACCGAAGCGACGATCACGCCGGGCGAACTCGCCCACCGCCGCCGATAGATCTTCGCGCGAGAAATCAGGCCAATACTTCGACACGAAGAGGAGCTCGGCGTACGCGCACTCCCACAGCAGAAAGTCGCTCAAGCGCTGCTCGCCACCCGTCCGAATCAGCAAATCGACATCCGGTCCCACTTCGCCGCGCTCAATAGCTACGCGGGCCGAGTAGTCAAGGGCGATGCGTAAGTCGAGCCGGCTCCCCCGCGCCGTTGAGGCTTCAGCCTGGGCCAAGGCCGCCATCAGGTTAGACGAAAGCCGGTCACGCCGGCCAATAAACGTCAGACGGACTCCCTGGGCCGTCAGGCGATCCGTCTCACGCGCAATGAATTCACCCAGCAGGGTCATCAGCCCGCTCACTTCCGCCGCGGGCCGCTTCCAGTTGTCCGCTGAAAACGCATAGAGCGAAAGGGTGCGGATCCCCAGCGACGGCGCGGCCTCGACGGTTTGCCGCACTGCCCGCACACCGGCGCGATGCCCCAACAGCCGCGGCCGATTTCTGGCCTGCGCCCAACGCCCATTGCCGTCCAGAATAATGGCGACGTGCATGCGCTACTTTCGCGGCCGCAACGACGTCTTCATCGCGTCGACAATCGCTTCCATGTGGGCCAGATACTTTTCGAAAGCTTCGCGTCCCGCCGCGGTCAGGTGATATTCCGTGCGCGGCAGACGGTTCTCAAACGACTTCTTGCACTCCACATAGCCCGCCTCTTCGAGTTTCCGCGCATGCACACTCAGATTGCCATCGGTGATCTCGAGCAAAGCCTTCAGTTCGCTGAACGTCATGGTAGCGTTCGCCGCCAGCGCGCTCAGAATTCCCAAACGAACCCGTTCATGAATCAGGCGGTCGAGATCCGGCGCCGACTTGGCCGCAACCTCTGACCGTTCAGTTACCTTTTTTAACGCCGCTGCTTGCGCCATAATCTCTCTCCTTTGCCCGGTCCCTTACCCGCCGTGCCGGCGAGCGATCACCACGCCGAACACGATATGCACCAAACCGAATCCCGCACCCATCAACAAATTGCCGTAGGCCGCCGGAGCGAAGAGCGCCAGCGCGCCCAGCACCTGGAAGCAGATCCCCATCAACGGCACCACGCGCACGGAGAACGTCCCGCCTGTCACCACGCCGGTGCCGTAAAGCAGCAGCAGCAAACCGGGGATAAACCGTTCGAGCCCAAACCGGACGAAGGCCGCCGTCAACACCGCACCCGCCACCAGCGGTGGCGCAAAGCCCAGCAGGAAGCGCCGCGCTCCCGGCGAATCCAACGGCGTCTTCCGCCGGCGAGACTTCTCCACAATCGCCAACGTCCCAATCGAGAACGACAGCACCCCGCAACCCAACCAGATCGGGAGCCACAGCCGGGGCTCCACCACCTGGCAAAGCAGGCACGCCGCCAGCGCAGCCAAGCCCATCAACGCGCCTCCCCAACCGGGTACAGCGGTGAAGGTGGAGGCCCGCTCCATCGTCTCGCGGATAAATCGTAAGTTGCTGGTCGCATGGGCGTGCAACTCAATCGGAGCGCTCATGCCCTTCAGCATACGCGCCCTGGCCGGATGTGGTCAAGTACTTTTCAATGCAAAGTCACTTCAAGATCCGGTAGAGGTTGCTGTAGTCGTCGGTCCAAAGCACATCGGCCCGCTTCCGCTCCACCTGAGCGCTGCGCACCTGGGGATCGTTCAGAAACTCCGGCGACTTGGTCAGTAGCACCCAATCAGAAGAAAAGACGTTCATCGTCTGGTCCTCTTCGTTCTCCACTGTCAGCGCTGGCCAACCGAGTTCTTTAGCAATCCGATGCACTACCGGGTCCAGTTGCAGATGTTTGTTCGAGATGTGCACCGCCAGAATGCCCTTCGGCGACAGGTGCCGCAGCATCAGCGCAACCGCTTCCTTGGTAAGCAGGTGAATCGGAATCGAGTCACTGGAGAACGCATCGACCGCCAGCACATCGAAGCCCTGCAGGGGCTCACGTTCCAGGGACAATCGCGCATCGCCCATGGCGATTTCGATCTTCGCCTTGGCGTTGCGCAGGTAGGTAAACTCGCTCCGCGCAATGTCCAGAACCCGCGAATTGATCTCATAGAAACGAACGATGTCGCCCGCCTGGCCATAGTTCGCCAACGTCCCAACACCCAGCCCAATCACCCCCAGCTTCAGGTTCGGGTGTACTGGGGTCCGGCTCTTGGTAATCGCCAACCCCACGCCTGAATCCAGTCCGTAGTAGGTGGTCGGCGAGGTCTCGAGGGAATTGCCAAAAAACTGCTCGCCGTGGTTGATCGTGCCGTGGATCAGCGTCCGGTGCAGGCTGCGGTCCTCCGTCTTGCCCGACTCACGCACCCGCATCGTGCCAAAAAAGTTCCGCGCAATCACCGTCGACTCGAGTTCCAACTGCCGGATATAGACGCTGGCCGCCACCGCCAGATAGATCGCCAGCGCCCCCCAGGCAGTGGCGATCAACCAGTTATCGCGAGTCGCCAGCAGAGCCACCAACAGCGCGAAACCCGAGAGCAGGATCGGCAGTTCGTAACTCCCCCGCAAAAGGACCGGCGCCAGAATACTGATCGCCAAGCCGCCCAACGCCCCGCCCAACGACAGCATCAGGTAAAAGGTCGTCAGGTAAGCCGGCGCCGGCTTACGGCGCGCGAGTTCGCCGTGGCCATACATGCAAGCCACCCATAAACCACCAAGGAAGGCCGGCAACAGCAGTTTCAGCTTGTGGTCGGCATCTTCATGCACCAGGTAGAAACCCGCCCCCGCCAGCACAATGGCCAACCCCCAGCGGAAGACTTCGGAATGGTAAAACCGGGAAGAATCAAACGTGAGGACGAACGACAGCAGATAGATCGACAGCGGCGCCACCCACAAAAAAGGAATGGCCGCGATGTTCTGCGAAAGGTGGTTCGAGACGGCTAACAGCAGCGCAGAGGGGAAAAAGGCCAGCGCCGCCCAGATCACCTGATCCAGCCATCCCGGGGCCAACTCCTCACTCGGTTCCGGTGCCTCGGTTGTCCGAGTTTGCCACGCCAGCCAACCGGCCAGTAACACCCAGGAACCGTAGAGCCCGGTCCAGATCAGCGATTGCGCACGCAGGGAGATCGCCGGCTCAATCGCGAACGGATACGCCACCAGCGCCAGCAGCGACGCCAGATTCGACAAGGCATACAACCGGTAAGGCAACGCTGTCGTGCGGGCCGACCAGGCTTGAATCAGCGGCCCCGTCGTTGACAACAGAAAATAGGGCAGCCCCACCGTCATCAGCAACACCAGCAGAATCCGGCCGATCGGCTCTTCCGTCCCCACCGGCTTCAGGCTCACCGCCGGTCCCAGCGGCAACCAAAGCAGGCTGATCCCCAGCAGCATCAAATGCACCAGGCTCTGCCGCCGAGGACTCAGCCGCTTCACCAGGAAATGGGCGTATCCGTAGCCCAGCAGCAGGATCAGTTGGAAAAACAGCAGACACGTGGTCCAAACGGCGGCTGACCCACCGAACCACGGCACAATCATCTTCGCCACCACCGGCTGCACGAGAAACAGCAGGAATGCGCTGAGAAAAATCGCCCCGGCGAACAGGGTCACAGGCTTACGGCAGCCGCCGGATCTTCAGATTCCGATACCAGGCCGCGTCGTCATGATTCTGCAGCACGATCGGACCGCTCTTGCGCGGACGCTTGGTCAAGGCCTCGTAAACCGGGCTTTTGTCGGTCCAACGCATCGCCAAACCGGCTGGAATCGCCGGATCGTTTAACGACGCATCGATCACTTTCACCCCGTTCAGCCAGTGCTCGACGCGATCGCCGTTGATGACGATGCGCCCTTCATTCCACTCGCCAACTGCCTTGGGTCCGGCGCCCGCCGGCTCCAACAGCTGATACAACGCGCCCGCCCAGCTCTTCTTGCTACGCTTGGCATCGGCATGGGCCGTATTGTCGATCACCTGGTACTCAAAAGCCACCTGATAGATCTCCACTTTGCCGTCTACCGGCAGCGACGACCGGGCCGGCCGTTTGGTGCGGAGCAGATAGTCGATCCGGTGCTCAAACTTGGCAATCGGAGTCTTGAAGAGGCTCGGATGGATGAACGCGGTGTCCTGAAGAAGATACTTCACGCCGCTGTTGCCGCCAGGCGAGATCTTCCATTCGAAACGCAACTCGAAGTTGGTGAATTGCTCAAGCGAAAGCAGGTCCTCGCGGAACTTGGGCTTGGCCGTGACCGCGATCATGCCGTCCACGGCGCGAAAACTGTCGCCCGGCGGAGTCTGCTTGGCAGGGTCAGTCCAGCCGGCCAGCGACTTGCCGTCGAACAGCAATTTCCAGCCTGCTTTGCGCTCGGCAGGCGTCAAGGTGTTCGGCTCGGCAGCCGACAGCGCCGTCCCGATTACCGCCATCAACCAGAGTGTTTTCGTCATCTGTGACCGTTAGCGTACATCGAAAATACCCTCGTGTGGGGGGATCGCCGCATTTTCCCGTACGGACAAAAGCTCCCCAAACAGCTCGAGAAACGCCCGAACCCTGGAGTGGAAATGAATTTTCCGGCTAAGCCCTTAACTGTCAACGACTTACGGATGACTCCGACCAAGTTCCAACTTGCTGATAACAAAGACACTTAACATCTATCGCCCATTGGCATCATTTCGGCGCCGACCCACCCGCTTGGGCCTGCTGTCGCGCCACCCACCAGCCGATCATGAACTGGTATGCTAAACGACGTGAAGCTGATTCTGGTTGTCCTCATCGCCGCTTCCCTTGGTTTCGGGCAGACGGCGCGTAAGATCGCCCCCAGCAAGCCGGTTAAGTCCACCGCGATCGCCCGTACAACCCCGAAGGCGAGCCCCGCCAAGTCCGCCCCGATCCGGGCCACAGCCATCCGCAAGACTGCTTATCGCGCCCAACCGGCAAAGTCGAATCGCGTCGCCGCCAGCCGCTATCGCCGCACCGTTTATCGCGCCCCCGCCCGAGCCCACGTCCAAAGCCCGTCGAGCGACCGCTATCGGGAAATCCAGCAGGCCCTGGCCGACAAAGGCTACTACACCGCCGAAGTGAATGGCAGTTGGGACCAGGCCTCCATCGAAGCCCTCAACCGCTTCAAGACCGAACAGAAGCTCCGCGCCGACGGTAAACTTTGCTCGCTTTCGTTGATCGCCCTCGGCCTCGGACCCAAGTACGAAGCCGTCAACGTCGAGCAGCCATCCCCCTCGTCAGTTCCCGCCGACCAGCGATAGTCCTCTGCTATCATCGCTAGACCAAACGAGAGAAGAGGTCTAGCGATGTCCAACTACCGTCCCTACGTCCCCGGCGACGTACGCATGAAAGAGTACACGCTTCGAGCGGTGTTGCTCGGCCTGGTGATGACCATCATCCTGGGCGCCGCCAACGCCTACCTCGGCCTCACCGCCGGTCTCACCGTTGCCGCTACGTATCCCGCCGCCGTCATCTCGATGGCCGTCCTCCGCCTTTGGCGCGGTACGATTCTGGAAGAAAACCTCGCCCGCACCGCCGGTTCCATCGGCGAAAGCGTCGCCGCCGGGGCTATTTTCACCCTCCCCGCCTTCGTCATCTCCGGCATCTGGAAGTCCTTCCGCCCTGAGGACGCCTACTGGAAATCCACCCTCCTCATGGTGGTCGGCTCCATCCTGGGTGTCCTCTTCGTCTCGCTCATCCGCCGTGTGATGGTCGACGACCCTGAACTTCCCTTCCCCGAAAGCGTCGCCGCCGCCGAAATCCATAAAGCTGGCCAATCCGGCACCAATTCCGCACGCTTCCTCTTCTGGAACATGGGCCTCGGCGCCGCCATCTACTGGCTCGGCGTCATGAAACTCTTCGCCGCCGAAAAAGCCTTCCCCATCCTGCTCGGCACCCTCGGACTCAGCAAAGTGAAAATCGGCGCGAACCGCACGCTCGACGTCGGCGGCGCCACCGTCTTCTCCTACCCCGCCGTCAAACCCGCCTACATCGGAGTCGGCTACATCATCGGACCCCAACTCGCCGCACTCAACTTCGCCGGCGGTGTCGTCGCCTGGGGCATGCTGATCCCCCTCCTGGTCTACTTTTTGGGCCCCAACCTCAAGCAGTACCTGCCTGCTAACGCTCCGGCCGAAGACTGGGAAGCCATGTCGATCGCCGTATGGCGCAACATCATCCGCCCCATCGGCGTGGGCGGCATGCTGGTCAGTGCCTGCTTCACCCTCTTCCGCATGCGCAAGAGCCTCGGCATTGGCCTTACCAAGGCCTGGCAGGAGGTCACGTCGAGCCAGCCGGTGGTCGAGTCCGCCAACCGTCATGAACGCTACATGAGTTCGAAGATCGTCCTTGGCTTAATCGCTGTCGTCTTCGTCGCCATGTGCGTTCTCTATGTCTCCTTCGCCGGGGTCACCGGCGGCATGACGGCCGCCATTGTCATGCTGGTCGTCGGCTTCTTCTTCGCCACCGTCTCCGGCTACCTCGTGGGCGTCATCGGCTCCACCAACAACCCGATCTCCGGCATCACGCTCTCCACCGTGATCATCGCCGCCCTATTGATGGTCACCCTCGGCGTCTCCGGTGCCAGCGGCGTGGCCGCCGTCCTCGGTGTCGCCGCCGTGGTCTGCGTCTCTTCGGCCGTCGCCGGCGAACTCCTCCAGGACTTCAAAGTCGGCTACATCCTTGGCGGCACGCCCAAAACCATCCAAATCGTCGAACTGATTGCCGTCGTCGTCGCCAGCTTGGTGATGTACTTCCCGCTCATGATCCTCCATGAAGGCGACATCAAGTCCGGCGGCATCGGCTTCGGTGGCGAGAAACTCGCCGCACCGCAGGCCAGCCTGATGGCCTCGCTCGCGCAAGGCATCGTCGGCGGCGACATGCCCTGGCCCCTGGTCGGCGCTGGCGTCGCCATGGGCATCGCGCTCATCATGATGCAGGTGAAGAGCCCCATGCTCATCTCAGTGGGCATGTACCTCCCGCTTGGCACGACTTTTGCCATCTTCGTCGGCGGCATGATCCGCTGGCTCACCGACACACTCGCCACCAAGCGCGGCTACAACGACTCCCAGCTCTCCCGCGTCGTCAACGTCGGCATCCTCATCGCCTCCGGGCTCATCACCGGGGAAAGCCTCATGGGCCTCGTCGAAGCCACCTACCGCTTCTACGAGTGGCCCATCCCCGAGTTCACCCAGGACCCCTCATACACCATCGGCGCTCTCTTCCTCGGCGTCCTGGCCGTCATCCTGATCTACGTGCCCCTCTCCAACCCCGGCCGCCCCGAAGACCCCGCCGCCCCCAACATGGGCCATTAGCGGCAGCTTCGTCGGATCCCTGCAGTATCATTGGAGGCGAAGCTATGGAACATCTGGAAAAGCTGATTGTCGACCTGAAAGACAGTCTCGAGCGGGAATTGGCGGGCCTCAGGCAGGACGTTCAACAGGGGGTTGGGCATCTCAACGGCCGCTTCGACACCCAAGCCGCGCGCCTGGAGCGGCACGCGGGCTTATGGCAGACCGGCGCGCGCTGGAGCAGTCGTATGGATGCTTGGGCCGAAAAGGTGGATGCCGCGCTCGAAGCCAAGGACCGCGAATTGGCTGACCTACGCGAGCGCCTGCAACGCCTCGAACGCCGATCCGCCTAATCGAGCGATGCTTCGTCCTCCGCTTGGCATCGCTGCAAGGGTGGTCACTTTGCTGCTTGTTCCGATCCTCCTGGTCGCTCAGCCTTGGTCGGCACAGAACCGGCCCAAGTTTGAGGACTTCCCAGTCCCCAAGATTTGGCGCGGAACAGCAGCACCGATTCGGTCCAAACGGATTCCTGGACCCGAGTGGCGGATCAATCTCCGTGACGCGGCAAAAGGACCAGTCAATTTTGCCGGCCGCTACGAGTTCGTCATCTGGATGTGCGGGTCGAACTGCGCGGCTGGCGCGATTGTCGAACTGCTCACCGGCGACGTCTATCAGCCACCTCTCGGGCAGGAAGACCCACCCACGAGCAGTTGGATGATCTCCGGCGGAAGACTCAACGATCGAGTTCAGACCCAACAGTCGATTGGTCATGATTCGCACCGGAATGACCGCCCCCACCGACACCTACTATTTCGTTTGGGAGCAGAACCGCTTTCGACTGATTCTCTTCATCGGCGGCCGACCCGATTCGCGACCCAGGACTCAGCCGCTGCCGCCCGCCTGAACGCGAAAGCCTAGCTCCGCTTCGCCGCCAAGGCTTCGAGCGCCGCCTTCTCCATCACCGCCCGTGGCGCCGTTTCGCCAGTCCAGATTTCGAACTGCCCCACAGCCTGTTCCATGAACATCTCGATGCCCTGAATCACGACCTTCTTCTGACCCTTGGCCCGCTGCGTCAGCACCGTGTCGAGCGGGTTATACACCATGTCGAAAACCACATCCGCCGGGATGATTTCGTCAAAGAAACATTCGTCCACTTTAGGAAACATTCCCAAAGGCGTCGAGTGCACCAGCGCATCGAACTTCGTCGCCTTCGAGATCTGCTCACGGGCGATGCTCTCGCCGCCACAAGCCTTGGCCAAGGCACGGGCGCGGTCTGGATTCCGTCCCACAATCGTCACCTTCGCTCCCGCATCCACCAGGCTGAACGCCGCGCTGCGCGCCGCCCCGCCATTGCCCGCTACCAACACGGAACTCTTCGCCAGCCGGACATGTTTCGAAAGTGGCTTCACCACCGCCGCGGCGTCCGTATTCGTACCCCGCCACTTACCGCTCTTCCGCCATACCGTGTTCACCGCCCCAATCCGTCGCGCCAAAGGATCCACCACGTCCAGGTAGCGAATGATCTTCTGCTTGTGCGGAATCGTCACGCTGAAGCCGGTTACCGGCATCGCGCCGGCGAACTGGAAAAAATCCTTCAGTTGCGTCGGCGAAACCAGAAAGGGCAGATAGATGGCATCCATACGCCGGGCCTGGAAAGCCCGGTTATGTACCTGCGGCGAGATCGATTGCCGCACCGGATCGGCCACCACGCCAAACACCTTCGCCGCCTTGGTGAACTTGTCGAAGCGATAGAGATTCCGTAAGGTCTTCGCGTTGATCTGCCCGGATGCCGTTCCCTCGGCAGCGGAAGGCGAGGCATAGGTAAACATGCAGCCGAACGCTGGCGTCAACACGCGCGTCGGAAAACCGACTTCGCTCATCGCCAACAGGATCAGCGGCGCTTTCGCTGTTTTCGCCAGTTCAAGCACTTTGGCGTTATCGCTGGGCTTGCGGGCCGTCGTCACCAACTTGTAGCCGTCCGCCGGGATCTTCGTCATCCGCCGCAGCACAGGCTCCACCGCGGGCGTACCGTCATAGTTGTGATAGCTGATGATGACCGTGGCTTTGTTCCGCAGCGCGGCCACCTTCACCTTCGCGCTCTCGGCCGTCTCGATCTCAATGTCGATCGCTAGCGCACCCGCATCTACCGCCGCATCCAGAATGGCCAACTGCTCGTCGATGCTGCCGTTAAAACGGCCATGATTCTGGTGCCGGCGGCATGTCGCCAGCAAGGTCACGTCGGGATTCTGATCCAGGAATTCATGGATGGCAGCAATTCCCTGACGCGGCGAATCCAGATAGTCCAGGCGGAACTCAAGGAAGGTTTCGCCAGCTTCCACCTCACGCTTGGCGTAGGTCAACAGCTTGCGAGGATCGGCAAAACCTAGGGCGATGCAAACACGGGGCAGAGCGGTGCGAGAGGGCATAAGAACAGAGGCCAAGCATAACATACCGCTATGCTTACAGGCTTGGTTCGGGCGCGGCCGCCTCCGGCGGCGTCAAGCGCTCCTTCAATTCACTCAGGATCGAAGCCGTTCGAATCGTGCCGAATCGGCCCACTCCCAGGCTGCGCGCCTCCAGCAGTTGATCCAGATTCTGGATGCCCTGGCCGGCCTTCACCTGAACGTAGGGCTGACACTTGCGCACCAGCAGGCGCAAGTCATCGAGCGTCGCCCCAAGGATGGCGCTGCCCGTGGTCGCCGTAATCCAATCGACGCTCGAACGCTTGGCAATCTTGCAAGCCACCAGCTTCTGCTCTTCGCTCAGCAGCGATGCCTCCAGCATCACGCGCAGCTTGCCGCCCGTCTCGTGGCACGCCTCCGCCATCTGCAGCAGTTCGTTCTCAATGTATTGAAATTGCCGCGAGGCCAGCCGGCCGATGTGAATGACGGCTTCGATCTCCTTGGCTCCGCGCCGCAGCAGATCGCGCGTCTCGTAGAGCTTTGAAGCCGTCGTGCCGCAGCCATGCGGATAGGACACCACGCTGGCGATACTCACGCCGCTCCCGGCCGTTTGTCGCACCGCCACTTCAACGTCCGTGGGACGCACCAGCAGCACGCCCACCTGATACTCCATCGCCAGGTCGACGGCTTCGAAAAGCTGATCGTCCGTCGCGTCCGGCCGCAGAAACGTATGGTCGATCGCGCCAGCGATTTCTTCGTAGGTATACGGAAGGGGGACCGTCGTTTCGTCCATCAGCTACCCGCTTTCGCTACCCGCGGCCGGGACTGCGCCTGCGGCCGGGCAAACTCCAGCACCTCTTGCTTCGGCAGTCCCGCTTCGAAGCATCGACGGCAGCGCGCTTCGTACATGCCCGCGGCGCCCACCACAATTAGATCCTCGGTCTCCACCAAGCGCTGCGTATGCTTCGCCGGATTCCCGCAGCGCATGCAGATCGCCAGCATCTTCGTGATGCTCTCCGCCACGCAGAGCAGATCGGGGATCGGCGAAAACGGGCGGCCCATGTAGTCGGTATCGAGGCCCGCGATGATCACCTGCTTGCCAGAGTCGGCCAGTTGCTGCGCGACGTTCACCAGCCCGTCGGCCAGGAAGTTCGGTTCATCGATGCCCACCACCTGCGTCCGCCAATCCATCTTTTTCAGAATGTCGGCGGCATCGGTAACCACTTCGGCGTTCAGGCGCAAATCGCTGTGGGAAACGATCTCTGCTTTCGAATAACGATCGTCGATGACAGGCTTAAAGACTTGCACCCGCTTGCGGGCGATCTGCGCCCGCCGCAGCCGCCGGATGAGTTCCTCGCTCTTGCCCGAGAACATCGGACCGCAAATCACTTCAATCCAGCCCACGCCGCTGCTCATAACATCCATTCGCACCATTCTGCCACGACGCGGGGCGAGGCAACCCGCTCGGCTCCCCGAACGCCCTGGCGAAATCGAAATCTCCCGCTAAGTTCCTGCTGATCCTGAACTTACAACTGACTCCGAGTAACTCCTCAAGCATGGCTGCGAAGACCCGGAGCCAAGCCGCCGATCACCTCAAACGATTGATTCGATTCAGGTTAGCTCAAACTCTCCCACCTCCGGCCCGCTTCGTCCAGCCGCTGACCGCCGTCATCGGTCATTCACGGAACGAAAGTCAATAGAATCAACGAGTCCCCGGTTCGTTTCGTCAACCCTGCCCTGAATCTGCTACGGTCAAAAAAAGCAAATGCACGGCTCCCACACTCCTCACTCCCGCGTTGTCCGAACCAAGC
The DNA here is from genome assembly GCA_022843605.1 of Bryobacter sp. Taxonomy (GTDB): domain Bacteria; phylum Acidobacteriota; class Terriglobia; order Bryobacterales; family Bryobacteraceae; genus JALHNI01. Next base: position 79,257 of record JALHNI010000001.1, on the reverse strand, counting down.
GCGTCGACGAAACGAATTCTCTCCACGAACTCTTCATGCACTGCCTGCCGGCCTTCGGAGGCGCCTTCCTGCGGCGAATCTACACGATCCTCGACACCGCCATCGGCCACGGCTGCCCCCTCACGCTTTCCATCGCCGGACCCATCACCGTCTCCGGCCAGCATCAGACCTGGCTCTTGCCCCTCCTCGAATCCGGCTGGGTCGCCTACCTCAGCACCACGGACGCCGTCTGCTATCACGACGGCCATCGCAGCCTGCGCGGTTATGAGAAAGGCCCCGTCCACGAAGTCCCCATCTTCGGCGATGACGCCGAACTCCGCGATGAAGGCACCATCCGCGTCACCGACATGGCCTTCCCCGAGCAAGTCCTGCTCGACCAGGACCGCTTCCTCTCCGCCCTGCTCCGCGAGGAAGAGTTCCAGCACAAGATGACTGGCACCGAATTCCGTTACCGCCTCGGCGCCCGCTACGCCCGCGAAGAAGCCCGTTCCGGCGTCGAACCCGGCCTGCTCGCCACCTGCCATCGCCTCGCCATCCCCGTCTTCGTCGGCGCCCCCGCCGACGGCAGCGTTTTTCTCAATTCCATGAAGCTCTGGGCCATGCGCGAAGCCGGGCTCATCAAAGAACACGCCTTCGACCTTGACCTTCACGCCGAAGTCTTCGAAGCCTGCGCCTACCATCGCTGGGGCCTCTTTGAAAGCGAAGCCAAAGCCTTGGCAACCTTCATCCTCGGTGGCGGCGTCCCCAAGAACTACAACCTGCAGCCCGAACCCGCCCTGGGCCAGATCCTCGGTCTGCCCGACGTCCGTGGTTACGAATTCGACGTGCAAATCGTCACCGCGCCGGTCACCGACGGTTCGCTCTCTTCCTGCTTCCCCGCCGAAGCCGTCACATGGGGCAAGGTTGACAAAGACACCTACATGACTTCCACCGAGAGCATGCAAGCCGACTACTCCACCGTGCTGCCGTTCATGGTGAAAGCTTTCCTCGACAATCGCGCCCGCTACGCCCGCCTCGCCGAAGAAATGGGCCTTGAAGCGTTGGCCGCCAAGGAACCGAAGGCCCGCGGCTACTTGCGGTCCACCGGCGGCTACCGGCTCTACGAGCAACGCGAGCCTTTGGTCGACAAGCTGAAATCGGCGGTACGCGACAACGAGGCGTGGCTGAACGAGAGCCTCACCTACCCGTTGGCGTAACGTTTTCTGAGGCCCGGCAGTCTGTACTCCGTACTGGTTCCCCCGGGCCCTGCCCGTCCGTTATAAAATCCAAAGGTCTCCCTTGAGAGTGAAAGGAAGGTCCACGTGAGCGATCACCAAGATCTGAAGAACACGCCCGGCCAAAGGCAGTCTGTATCCCGCCGCGGCTTTGTGCAAGGTGCGGGCGCCGTTACGGGCGCGGTAGCACTGCTGGAACAAGAAGCCCAAGCGCAATCCGCCGGCAAAGTGATGGGCCCCGCGGCCATGGCGATTACGCTCAATGTCAATGGCAAGCCGTTGAAGGTGAGCGTCGAACCCCGTGAGACGTTGCTCGACACGCTGCGCCATAAGCTGGAACACACCGGCGCTAAACGCGTGTGCGACCGCGGCACCTGCGGCGCCTGCACCGTGATTGTGAACAATAAGGTTTCCTACGCATGCAGCATCCTTGCGGTGGATGCCGTAGGCAAAAAGATTCAAACCGTCGAAAGCCTTACCGCCGGCGGCAAGACCCATCCGATCGTTCCGGCTTTCGTCAACAACGACGCTCAGCAGTGCGGCTACTGCACTCCAGGCTTTGTAATGGCGGCCAAAGGCTTCCTGGACCGCAATCCCAACCCCACCTACGAACAAGTGAAAGACGGCCTCGGCGGCAATCTCTGCCGCTGCGGCACTTACGTCGGTGTGCGCCAAGCGGTGCTTGAAGCCGCGAAGAAGTTGAAGGCATAAGGAGGACACCATGGCAACCTATACTTGGCCCGATATGAAGAGCCGCAAGGTGATTGGCCAGCGCCTCTCACGCTTAGACGGCATGGATAAAGCAAGCGGCAAGGCGAAATACACCTCCGACTTGGTCCCGGAAGGTTTATTGCACGGCGTACTTCTCAGTTCGCCTCACGCGCACGCTGTGGTTCGCTCCATCGATACCTCAGCAGCCGAAAAGATGCCGGGCGTGAAGAGCGTTCGCGTGGTGGCCAAAGCCGGCACGGAATTGCAGTGGGCGGGCGCCGAAGTAGCTTATGTCGCCGCCACCAGTGAGCCGGCGGCTCGCGATGCGGCCCGCGCCATCAAAGTCACCTACGAGGTGATGCCCCACTTCGTACGCGAAGACAAGATCGCCCGCGCCGGCAATCGCGCGAAACCTGCCGGCGAACAGGTCACCGGCGATGTGGACCAGGGCTTCAAAGATGCCGCGGTCACCACGGAAGGCGAATACGCCATCCCCGTCATTACCCACTGCTGCCTGGAGCCGCATGGCCAGATGATCGAGTGGAAGGGCGAGCAGATCAATTACTTCCCCTCGACCCAAAACGTCTCGGGCATCGGCGGCGATCTCGCACGCAGCCTGGGCATCCCGGCTTCGCAGATCAAGGTCCACATGGACCACATTGGCGGCGGCTTCGGCGGCAAGTTCCCCTCAGACAGCTGGGGCAAAGAATGCGCCAACATGTCGAAGGACGCCGGTGGCGCTCCCGTCCGCATGTATCTTGACCGCGCGCAGGAACTCACCATCGCTGGCGTGCGCCCCTCGCACTTCGCGAAGATCAAAGTCGGCGCGAAAGCTGACGGCACGTTGACGGCTTGGGAGTCCACTTCCTGGTCCACCGGCGGCTACACGGGCGGCGGCATGGCGCCTCTGCCTTACGTCTTCACCAACCTGCCCAACAAGCGCCTGAACCACACCGCCGTTTCCATTAACGGTGGCGGTGCCCGGGCCTGGCGCGCTCCGAACCACCCGCAAGCCAGCTTCCTCACTTGCGCGGCGCTCGAAGACATCGCGGCCAAGCTAAACCTCGATCCGATCGACGTCTTCACCAAGAACGTCCAGTTCACGCCCCGCGCCGAAACCTACATCCGGCAGCTGAAGCGCGCGGCCACCATGATTGACTGGCAGAAGAACTGGCATCCTCGCGGCAAAGGCGCCAGCGGCCACATGAAACGCGGCCTCGGTATCGGCATTGCCACCTGGGGCGGCCTCGGCCATGCCTCGCGTTGCTTAGCCAAAATCAACGCAGACGGTACCGTCGAAATCATGATGGGCACTCAGGACCTTGGCACCGGCACCCGCACCTGCATCTCGCAGGTGGTCTCCGAAACGCTCGGCGTTCCGATGAACATGGTGGTGGTCCGGATCGGCGACAACTCCTATCCGGCTTCCGGCGCCTCGGGCGGCTCGACGACTATCGGCGGCATCAGCGCTTCCTCGCGCAAGGCCGCGGCCGAAGCTCTCGATCAGCTCTTTGACCTAGTGGCGCCCCAACTCGGCGTACCCAAGGATCAGTTGCAAGCCGTAGACAGCCGGATCTTCGTCAAGGGCAACCCGGACAAGGCGATCAGCTGGAAAGCGGCTTGCCAGAAGCTGGGGCCGAAGACGATTGAAGCCACCGGCGAGAACAACCCCAAGCAGCCCGGCGGGCTGATCAATCAGGGCGTCGGCGGCATCCAAATGGCCGACGTCACAGTGGACATTGAAACCGGCGTGGTTCGGATGAACAAGCTGGTGGCCGTGCAGGATTGCGGCATGATCGTGAATCCGAAGCTGGCGGAAAGCCAAGTGAACGGCGCTTGCATCATGAGCATCTGCGCCGCCCTCATGGAAGAGCGCGTGATGGATGAGATGACCGGGCGAGTGTTGAACGCCGACATGGAGTTCTACAAGCTGGCCGGCATCAAGGACATCGGCGAGATCCAAGTGGAAATGGAAATCGACGAAGTTAATGACAAACGCGGCGTCATCGGGCTCGGTGAGCCCTGCGCCGTGGGCGGCATCGCGGCGATCGCCAATGCGGTGGCCAATGCCATCGGCGTCCGGGTGCCCTCAGTGCCCGTCACTCCGGACCGGGTGCTCGCCGCCCTGTACGGCAATCGCATGGAAAGGATGGCCTAAGTCAATGCAGAACTTCGAATACGCAAATCCAGGCACCCTGGCGGAAGCCACCGGCCTGTTGGGTAGCACCTGGGATGACGCCGCCATTCTGGCCGGCGGGACTGACCTGTTGAGCCTCCTGAAGGACTACCGCATGGCGCCCAAGCGCGTCGTCAACATCAAGTCCATCAAGGGGCTCGATAAGTTGGCCAAGTCCGGCGGCGGACTCTCCGTCGGCGCGGCGGTCACCGTTGACGACTTCATGGAAAGTGCAGCCGTGAAGTCCGAGTATCCCGCGCTGGTGCAAGCCGCGCGCGGCATCACTTCGCCCCAGATCCGGAACATGGGCACGGTGGCCGGCGACCTCTGCCAGCGGCCGCGCTGCTGGTACTTCCGCAACGGCTACGGCCTGTTGGGAATGCAGAACGGCAAGAGCCTCATCGACGCGGGCGAGAATCGCTACCATGCGATCTTCCCGCAAGGCGCGGCCAAGTTCGTCTCGGCTTCGTCCTTCGCCCCCGCGCTGATCGCGCTGGGCGCCAAGGTGAAGATCGCGGGCAAGAGCGGCAATCGCGAAGTGGCGTTGGCGGAGTTCTTCGTCGCCCCGAAGAACGAGGCCGAACGCGAGATCGCGCTCAAGCCCGATGAAATCGTCACCGAGATCCTGATCCCCTCGGCGGGCGGTGCCAAGAGCGCCACTTACGAAGTGCGCCACAAGGACGCGCTCGATTGGCCGCTGGCGACGGCGTCGGTTGTCGTCAAGATGAACGGCAATTCGGTGGCATCGGCAAAGATCGTCATGGGCCACGTCGGTCCGACGCCGGTCTCGGCCGACAAGGCCGCCGCTTGGCTCGCCGGTAAAACGATCACTGCGGAGACAGCCGAAGCCGCGGGTAAAGCCGCAGTCGAATCCGCCATGCCGCTTAGCCAGAACGCCTACAAGGTACAACTGGCCAAGGTGGCGGTGAAACGGGCTCTGATGATGGCCGCCGGCCTCAGCGTCTAGTGTTTGGTTCGTAGACTGAAGGGCCGGGCATCAGATGCCCGGCTTTTCTCATTCAGGAGGACTTATGGAACGCGCAGGAATTGCCCGCATCGATCAGGACGATGACCGCTGCTTAAACCTTTGCTGGAAAGGCATGTACATCGACTCCGAGTGGGACCCCACCGTCCAGCACGGCAACGACCGTCTCTTCTGGTGCCACAAGACCCAGAACCCCCTCGGCCCCGACAACAAAGCCGTCGACGAGTACGACTGCAACGACACCCGCAAATGCTACATGCCGTTAGTGGCGGAATAACCTCGTCAAGCAAGGTACCAACTTTGCCCGAACCCAACTACCAGGTTTGCGGTTGCCTTTGCCGTTTTTGGCGAAGTATCCGTCACGACGCGCGCTAGAAACACGAGATAATGAACGAGGTGACAGAATTCACTGTTCTCAATGACGAGTTCTTCTCTACTGTCTTGAAGGCATGCTCGAACGCCCGCGCCGCAGCACTTCGGGCGGGACATCCCGTCGTGTACCGGGATGAGGCAGGTCGGTACGTCGAGGAACGGCCTGGAGGAAACCGCTTTGAAGTTCGTTTCGATAAGACGCGCCCCCGGGAGTCGCACATCGTGGTGTTGCGCGAGTTGACGCCAAACGCCGCTTAAGTGCCGACACTGATTTTGGTCGCCGGCCCGAACGGTTCGGGGAAGAGCACAATCTCCGCCAAGATCGCGGCTGGAGTGCCGGTCGTCGACCCGGACGCAATCGCCAGGACTATCGACGCAGCGCAACCATCCCGCGCAGCGATCCCGGCAGCCCGGCGGGCGATCATGATGTGCAGGTCGCTCATCGCACAACGAGGAAGCTTCATCGTGGAAAGCACGCTCGCTGGCCAAGGAGCAATCTCCCTTCTGCGGATGGCCCAGAGCGCCGGCTACCGGACCCTGCTAATCTACGTTGCGCTCGGGGAGCCCGAACTCCACATCGATCGAGTGCGCCTTCGCGTCGCGCAGGGCGGTCATGACATTCCCGACGCGGACATTCGGCGAAGATACTTCCGGAGCTTGTCCCGCGTTCCCGAAGCCATCCGATTGGCACACGAGACCGTTGTGTTGGACAATGCGGGACCCGAACCCGCGCGCGTGCTCATGTTGCAGAGCGGCTGGATTACTTGGAGGTCGTCTTCATCGCCGCCGTGGGTGAAAGAACTAGTCCTCCGAATTGGTTGAGGCATCCGCCGGGTTTTCGGGTACCTGGCGCAGGACCCGGACAGCTTTCTGCAGGCCTTTTAGCGAACTGCGAGGTGGACATCAGAGGTCTATCAAGGTGAGCAAAGCAAAGGTTCGCCCCAAAATTCCGATTTGTTTCAAAGCTGTTCCTGCTTCATCCCCGCCATGTCAGCCTTCAGTTCGGCCGCCATCTCGACCAGGAAAGCATCGGACTTCAGAAGGTCCGGCACCCAGTCACATCAACTTGACATAGCCCTTTCAAAGACTTAGCCGAATTCGCTCCATCCGATGCGTCATACTGGAGTCATCAGTAAGCCATTGAAAGCAAGCGGCAAACGAGGAAATTGGCTTTGTTTGGTACTGCGCTAACTGCCGAACGCCTCGCGCAGCACCCGGTAGGCCTTCGGGACCGCTGTAGACGCATCCTCTTTGCCTTCCATTTCGAGCGACACCCAGCCACGATAGCCGGCCGCGCGCAGGATGCCCGCAATGCGCTTGTAGTCTAAGTCGAGGGTGTAATACTCGCCGCCGCCCTGGTACGTTTTGGCCTGCACGACAATGGCGTGGGGCGCGAGCTTGGTAATCCCGTCATAAGGCGAAATCGTGTTCGGGAAGTTACCCGTGTCGACATTGAGACCGAGCCAGGGGCTGTTCACTTCTTTGTAAATGCGCAGCAGGTCATCGGGCTGCGTGGTGAGTCCCCAATGGTTCTCCAGGGCGAGCAGGACGCCTTCCTTTTCGGCAGTGGCGAGGCAGGCTCTGATGCCGTCGACGCACCACTTAATGGCGTCGTCGTTGACGAAGCCAGAAATGGGAGGCTCCATCCCGCCGGCCTTCATGAGTTCGTTAAAGTTGGGGATCGTCTTCCAGCGGCCCGAATTGATGCGCATGCAGGGGATGCCGAGTTGGGCGCAGAGTCGGATGCAGTACTCTGTGTGGCGGATGGCTTCTTGGCGAAGGTCAATGAAGGGTGAGACGAAGTCCTGGTGAATGGAAAACAGGGGCAGCGCGATGCCGGCGCGGAAGGCGTGGGTCTTCAGCTTCTTGAGGTAAGCCGGCGTTTCGGCCTCCATGCCGCGGTGCAAAATCTCGACGCCTTCAAAGCCCATGCGGGCGGCATCGTCAATCACTTGTTCCACGGGGACGAACTTCGATTTGAAGTGCCAGTACGAATAAGTGGAGACGGCCAGGCGAATCGGGCGGGGCTGCGCGAAGATCGGAGTGGCGGCGAGGGCGAGGAGGGTGCGGCGTTGCATGTACAATTCTATGCCAGCTTTTGTCATACTACCCGCATGCGTTTTCTCCTGATTCCGTTTTGCCTCGCTGCAGCGTTCGCGCAAGTAGGCGTGGTCGCCCAGAAAGAGCAGGTCGAGGTCACCATCGACGGTAAGCCTTTCACCACCTTCTACTACGGCGCCGAAGCCAATAAGCCGTACCTGCACCCGCTGCGCGCAGGCTCCGGCAAGATCGTGACGCGGCGATTTCCGATGGAGAACATCGAAGGCGAACAGCGCGACCACCCGCATCACCGCGGCCTCTGGTTCTCGCACGGCGACGTGAACGGCTGGGACTTCTGGGCCAACGAGAAGACGCAGAAGGGCGTCGGCAAGGGCATCGGGACGATTGCCTTCGACAAACTGGTGTCGGCCAAGGGCGGCAAAAAGGCCGGCGAGATCAAGGCCAACTTCACCTGGAAGAGCGGCGACGGCAAGAGCCTGCTTTCCGAACAAAAAACGGTCCGTATCTCACCCCTGGGCACATCGCGCGTGATCGACGTCGAAGTGCTGCTCACCGCGCTGGAACCAGTGAAATTCGGCGACACCAAGGAAGGCACGTTTGCCATCCGCCTGATCCGCGCGCTCGAGGAGACGCACACCGGCACGATGATCGCGTCCACGGGCAAAAGCAAGGAGAAGGCGGTATGGGGCAGCGCGGCCGCCTGGGTCGACTATTCCGGCAAAGTGGAAGGCGAGGAGCTAGGTATCGCGATCTTCGACCATCCGAAGAATCCGCGCCACCCCACCTACTGGCATTCGCGCGCCTACGGCCTGTTCGCCGCGAACCCCTTCGGCCTGCACGACTTCCTGCGTGACAAAACCAAGGACGGCAGCCTGGAACTCAAGATCGGTGAAAAGCTGACGTTCCGCTACCGCGTGCTGATTCACGAGGGCAACACCGAAGCGGCAGGCATCGCCAAGTTGTACACGGACTGGGCCGCCAAGGCCAAGTAAACTAGCGAGTGTGGCAGCAATCGCATTAGTCACCGGCGCCAGCAAAGGCGTCGGCAAAGGAATCGCCCTCGAACTAGCTCGTCAGGGCTTTGACATCTGGGTCAACTACAACTCTGATCGCGCGGGCGCGGAAGAGACCGCTCGCGAAGTGGAGGCGTTGGGCCAAAAGGCCTTCATCGTGCAGGCCGATGTCGGGAATGCGACCGCAGTCGCGGCGATGTTTGCCCCGATCGATCGCCTGGACCTGATGGTGAACAACGCCGGCCAGCAGACCTGGAAGCCACTGCTGGACTTGACCGAAGCCGAGTGGGATCGCGTCATCGACACCAACTTGAAGGGCTGTTTCCTCTGCACCCAACACGCTGCCCGCCGCATGATGCAATCCGGCGGAGCAATCGTGAACATCGGCTCCGGCTGCAATAAGCTGGCTTTTCCCAAACTTTCCAGCTACACCGCCAGCAAGGGCGGTATCGAAACCTTCACCAAGGTCGCCGCAGCCGAGTTGGGACAGTACAAGATTCGCGTCAACTGCGTGGCACCGGGCGCGATCGAGATTGAGCGAACGAAGCTCGAAGCGGGTGACTATGCCGGCACCTGGGCCAGCGTCACGCCGATGGGCCGCGTGGGCACGCCCGCCGACGTCGCCAATATGGTCGCGTTTCTGGCCTCGCCGGCCGCGGAGTTCATCTCCGGCCAAACCATCTGGGTGGATGGCGGGCTCTTCACCAAGCCGCATTGGCCGTACCAGGAATAGATGTTCGAACTCACCGCGCTCGCCAATCAGCGCCTCGACCAATTCGTGGCCGATGAACTACCGCGCTACTCCCGCTCCCGAATCCAAGGCTGGATCAAAGAGGGGCTGGTGCTGGTGGACGGCACCGCCCGCAAGGCTAGCTACACGTTGCGAGGCGGCGAGCGGATCGTCGTACACCCCGGCCACCTGGCTCCCCTGAATGCCCGGGCCGAGGACATTCCGCTCGAAATTCTCTATGAAGACGCGGGTATGGTGGCCATCAACAAGGCGGCGGGAATGACGGTGCACAAAGGCGCCGGCATTGATTCCGGCACCTTGGTAAATGCCCTGCTCCATCGCTACCAGACGCTCAGCACGGTGAGCGGCGACGAGCGGCCCGGCATCGTTCACCGGCTGGATCGCTACACGTCCGGCGTGCTGCTGGTGGCGCGCAACGACGAGGTGCACCGCAAATTGCAGGAGCAGTTCAGCGACCGCTCGATTGAAAAGCGTTACATCGCTCTTGTCCACGGCCACATGGACGCCGACTCGGGGGTCATCAACAAAGCCATCCGCCGCAGCATGATTGTGCGTTTCAAGATGCAAGCCGGCGAAGAGGGACGCACGGCGATCACCGAGTGGCGCGTGCGGCAGCGCTTTGAGAACTTCACCCTGCTCGACATTCGCATCGGTACCGGACGCACCCACCAGATTCGGGTCCACATGGCCAGCACGCGGCACCCAGTAGCCGGTGATCGTGTTTATGGCGCACCGGCGCATCCCTCGGGCCGGTTCTTTCTGCATGCCGCGCGGATCACGTTCACGAATCCCTCGACGGGCGAACGCCAGACCATCGAGGCGCCAATGCCGCCAGAATTGCTGGCGTGGCTGGCCGAATTCAACTAGGCTTTCCGGACGAGGCCATGGTCGAGATACGGGCGTAGGTGACTTCTGGCGAGGTGAGACTCATGATGGCGGCGAGGCCGAGTTCGAGATCGTCGAACCAGATGAGCCCGCCGACTTTCGTGGGCGCAAACTTGCAACTGCCGTGAACGAAGCGAAACTGCGGCATCTCGACGAGGAGCGCTTCAATCTGCTCGGGCTCAATGCCGCTGGCGCGGCCGAGCAAGGCGAGCAGCTTTGTGGAAAGAAGCGAACCGGGCGCCAGGGCGCGGCCCGCCCGGATGAAGTCGTCGTCCTCGGCGACATCCCCGAGGAAGTATTCCCAGGCCTCGCCGAAGCGTTCCTCGTTCAGAAGTTTACTGCGAAGTTGTTCGAGCTTGACCGGAATCACTCTTCTTAGGTTAAGTCCCCAGGACAGGAGGGGAATTGGCTACTCGGAGAAGAATAGCTAATATTAGGCTACTGATGTTGACTTTAGATCAAGAACAACTGGCAGCGCTGGCAATTCCGATGGGGACGAGCTGGCTGCTGGGGGCGTGCATGGAGGCGCGGGGTAAGCAGGATCTGTGGATTCGGCAGAAGCCGGAAGTTCTGGCGCTGCTGCGGGAACAGGCGACGATTCAGAGCGTGGAGTCGTCGAATCGGATTGAGGGCGTGACGGTGGCGGCGAACCGGCTACGGCCGCTGGCGGTGGGGAAGACGAAGCCGCGTGACCGGTCAGAGGAGAAATTGGCCGGGTACCGGGCCGGACTCGAGTGGATCTTTTCGCGGAAAAATCGAGTGGCGATGAAGCCGGCGGTGATCTTGCGGCTGCATGCTATGGCGCAGGGCGGAACGACGGGGGATGCGGGGGAGTGGAAGAAGCGCGACAACGAGATCATCGAGTTGTTGGCGAATGGAGAACGCAAGGTACGCTTCGTGCCGACGGCGGCAAAGAAGACCGCTGCGACGGTGGAGGTGCTGTGTGAGCGTTATGCGGAGGCCACGCGGGATGGGCGGTTGCCGGGGTTGTTGACCATCGCGACGTTTGTTTTTGATTTTCTGTGCATTCATCCGTTTCGAGATGGCAATGGCCGGGTGTCGCGGCTGGCTACTTCGCTGCTGCTGCAGACGCAGGGGTTTGAGGTGGCGCGTTATGTGAGTCTGGAGCGGCTAATTGAGGAGAGCAAGGAAGAGTACTATCGCGTGCTGGAGCTGTGCTCACAGGGGTGTCACGAGGGGAAGAATGAGATTGTGCCGTGGTGGAACTACTTTCTGGGGTTGGTGCGGAGCGCCTATCGGGAGTTCGAACGGCAGATGGAAACGGTGGGAGCGCGACCGGCGAAGAGTGAGTTGATTCGCAAAACAGTGCTGACCCAGGTGGAGCCGTTTACGCTGGCGGACCTGGCGGCGCAGTTGCCGGCGACGAGTCCGCAGTTGATCAAGAAGGTATTGACGGAGTTGAAGGCGGCGCGAAAGGTGAAGTTGACGGGGCGCGGAAGGGGCGCGAGTTGGGAATTGGCTACCCGGAAACGAATTGGCTAAAAATGCGCTACTGATTAGGCCATGATGGCGTGGATGGGATCACCGTAGTCGAGGTCGAGACGCTTGCGGCCGGGGACTTCGAGTTTGCGGGGGTCGAGGCCGAGTTGGTGCAGAACAGTGGCGTGGATGTCGGTGACGTAGTGGCGGTTCTCGACGGCGTGGAAGCCGATTTCGTCGGTGGCGCCGTCGACGACGCCGCCTTTGATGCCGCCGCCGGCCAGCCAGACGGAGAAGCCGTATGGATGATGGTCACGGCCGTTGGTGCCTTCAGCACCGGGGGTGCGGCCGAACTCGGTGGCGAAGACGACGAGGGTATCATCGAGCAGGCCGCGCTGTTTGAGGTCCTGGAGGAGGCCGGCGATGGGGAGGTCGACCTGGGCGGCGAGTTCGCCGTGGGTCTTCTTGAGGTTGCTGTGGGAGTCCCACTTGCCGGCACCGCCGTTGTGGCCGTGGAAGACCTGGATGAAGCGCACTCCGGACTCGGCGAGGCGGCGAGCGGCGAGGCAGGTTTCGCCGAAGGACTTGGTGACTTCCTGATCGAGACCGTAGAGCTTGCGGGTGGCCTCGGTTTCAGTAGAGAAGCGCATGACGTCGGGGACGGCAGTCTGCATGCGATAGGCGAGTTCGTAGGATTTGATGCGAGCCTGGAGGGTGGGGTCGTCCGGGTAGGCGGCGGCCGAGAGTGAGTTGAAGTCGCGGATGAGGTCGAACTGGCGGCGCTGTTCGACGGGGCCGATGCCGGACGCGGGCTTGGCGTAGGGCAGCGGGGCTTCGGGCTTGACGTCGAGGCGGACGCCGTTGTGTTCGGGGCCGAGGTAAGAGGCGCCATGCGCGCCGGGTCCGCCGCAACAAGAGGCGATGGGTTCACCGAGGACGACGAACTGCGGCAGGTTGTCGTTGAGGGAGCCGAGGCCGTAATGGACCCAGGAGCCGATGGTGGGAAATTGGCCTTCGAGCACGTGGCGACCTGTGTGGAACTGCATCTGGGCGCCGTGGTCGTTATCCGTGGTCCAGAGCGAGCGGACGACGGCAATGTCGTCGATGCGGGAGCCGATGTGGGGGAACCAGTCGCTGACTTCGATGCCGCTTTGGCCGCGCTTCTTGAAGCCGGTCTGCAGCGGATAGAGGCGAGAGAGCGGCTTGCGGGTGCCGGCGACGAACTCGCGGAGGTTCTTCTTGACGAGCGGATTTTCGAGCGTGTGGGCGTGGGGCGTGTCTCCGATGCTGCGGCCGGCGTACTTGTTGATTTCGGGCTTGGGATCGAAGGATTCGACGTGGCTGACGCCACCGACCATGAAGAGCCAGATGACGCGCTTGGCTTTGGCGGGGTGATGCGGGCGGCCGGTGGGTTGTTCGGCCTGGAGCATCGCGTTCATGGCGAGTCCGCTGAATCCGAGGCCGAGGCTGTGAAGAAAGTGGCGGCGGTGCATAGGTTACCTGATGGTGACGAAGTCGTGGTGGCTGAAGAGGACGTGGACGAAGTTGACGCGGGCCTGCGCCTGGTCAACGGTGGCGTCCAGGAACGTGTTGGCGAGACGGCGCTCCTCGGGCGCGGGCGGACGGCCGAGGACGGTGGAGAAGGCCTGGGCCACGAAATCGGGACCTGTGAGGCGCGAGGCAAGCACGCGTGCCTGATCGAGGCTAAGTTGACTGTTCGATAAGGCGAGCGCCTGCTGAGGCACGACGCTTTCGTTGCGCAGGTAGCACTCGGTGGGATTGGGGCTATCGAAGATCTTGAGGAACTCCATCTGCGCATCGGGCGTGTGGGTGAAGTAGAGACTGCGGCGATGGGAAGTAAAGCCCTTGGCGATGTCGAGGTTGGGGCCGCCGCGGGCGAGATCGAGTTGGTCGGAGACGGCGAGGATGCTGTCGCGGACGGCTTCGGCCTCCAACCGGCGGGGATTCATGCGCCAGAGCAAGACGTTTTCGGGGTCGACGTTCTGGTTGGGATGAGGGGTATTCCCGGCGGTCGACTGGCGGCGGTAGGCCTGGCTGGTGAGCATCAGGCGATGGAGGGCCTTCATGCTCCAGCGCTGCTGGATGAACTCGGTGGCGAGCCAATCGAGGAGTTCGGGGTGCGTGGGCGGTTTGCCGTTGAGGCCGAAGTCAAAGACGGTGGGGACCAGCGGGGCGCCGAAGTGGCGGGCCCAGACATGGTTCACCGCGACGCGGGCCGCGAGGGGATTTTCGGGCGAGGTGATCCAGCGGGCGAGGGCCGTGCGGCGGCCCGTGCTGCGCGCGGGATACTCTTTGCCGAGGGGTGTGTAACCGTTGGCGGGGAGGTTCAAAGCGGCGGTGGCTTCGGCCAGTTTCTTGGTGGCTGCGCTGATTTTCTTTTCGTCGGCTTTGCCAGTTTTGGAGTCGGGATGCTCGATGGCGGCGGAAAGCTCGAGTTGAGCGCGAAGGACGCGTTCGCGGCCACGCAGGACGCCGGCTTTGCGCTCGGCTTCGCGGGCGGTAGCGGCGAGGTCTTCGAAGCGCGGATCGGGCGGATCGCCGAACTTGGCGTTTTCGGCGACGACGCGAGCCTGGAGGGCCGGGAGTTCGGCTTGGGCCGCGACGAGCGCCAACTTCGCCAGGGTTTCAGCTTCGCCCGGCTTGGCGTCGCGGAGGTCGGCTTCGGCTTTGGCGATGGCGGCTTCGGCATCGGCGAGAAGGTCGGCGTGTACGGAGTGGCGATGGTCAGGGTAGTAGGCGGGCAGCGGCAGGGCCACGGGCTCCATCTTGCCCACCGGCGGGCCGAGGTGGGCGGGCGTACCGGGAGTGAGGGGCTTCGACTGATCGGGCGTTTGGATGTTGCCGCGAATGTAGAGGTAAGTGGGCTTGTCGGCGTGGGCGTCGTAGATGCGAGGCAGGCCGTCCTTATCTACGTCAACCTGCCCGGGCACGCGGTCGATGCGGACGTCGTAGGGCTCGAAGAAGGCGCGCATACGGTAGTAGTCTTCCTGCGAGGTGGGGTCGTACTTATGATCGTGGCAACGGGCGCACTTGACGGTGACGCCGAGGAAGGCGAAGGAGGTGTGGTCGACGGCGTCCTGCATCCAGCCGTCCCGGTCGAACTTGGAGTAATTGCGGGCGAGGAAGCCAGTGGCGCGCAGGGTGTCGGGATCGTCGGGAGCGACTTCGTCCCCGGCGAGCATTTCAAGGATCATGCGGTCATAGGGCTTGTCGCGGTTGAGGGACTCGACGATCCAATCGCGCCAGCGCCAGATGAACTTCTGGCTATTGCGGACTTCGGCGTTGTAGCCGTACCAGTCGCTGTAACGCCAGATGTCCATCCAGTGGCGGCCCCAGCGTTCGCCATAGCGGGAGTCCGCCAGGAGACGGTCGATGGCGGCCTCGTAGGCGCTGGGGGATTTGTCGCTCAGGAAACGCTCGGTCTCCTGGGGCGTGGGCGGCAGGCCGATGAGGTCGAGATAGGCGCGGCGGATAAGCGTGTAGGAGTCAGCCGCGGGGACGGGGGTGAGTTCGCGCTGCTGATGGCGCGCGGCAAGGAAGGCATCGATCGGGTTGACGCCGGTGACGGGCGGGACGTGACGGACGGGTTTCTGAAAGGCCCAATGACTTGGCTTGGCCGGAGCTTTGGCGGCGGAAGTGGCGATGGCGTTCTGCCAGGGAGCGCCTTCATCGATCCAGGCGGCGAGCAAGGCGAGATCGGCCTCGCTGAGCTTGGCGCCGAACTTGGGCATGGCGGGCTTGGCGGTGTGGGCGGCCACCTGATACAGAAAGCTTTCCTTGGCTTTGCCGGGAACGAGCCCGGGGCCACGGTCGCCGCCGCGGATGGCGGTATCGCGATTGGTGAGATCGAGGCCGGACTGCCTATTGGCCGGGTTATGGCAGCCGACACAGCGCGTTTCGAGGAGCGTCACCGCCGGGGGAGTTTGGGCGGCCGCCAAGGTGACGATGAGGAATAAGCAGCGGCTAGACGATGCCATGGATGACCTCGCCCTGGACTTCGGTGAGTCGTTCGCGACGGCCTTGATGGAGGTAGTTAAGCGAGTCCTGGTCGAGGCCAAGCTGGTGGAGGATCGTGGTGTGGATATCGCGCAGATGATGGGGATTTTCGGTGGCGTAGAGGCCGACGTCATCGGTGGCGCCTTCAACGACACCGCCCTTCACGCCGCCGCCGGCCATCCACATGGTGAAGCCGGTGTTGTTATGGTCACGGCCCTTGCCGCCTTGGGCTTCGGGAGTGCGGCCAAACTCGCCGCCCCAGACGACGAGCGTGCTTTCGAGCAAACCGCGCTGCTTCAAGTCCTTGAGTAAAGCGGCGATGGGCTGATCGACGCGAGCGGCCATGCGCAGGTGATTCTCTTCGATATCGTCATGGGCATCCCATTGCGAAATGGCGGGGCCGCCAGAGACAACAGTGACGCAGCGGACGCCTTTCTCGACGAGACGGCGGGCCATCAGGCAGCGGCGCCCGAAGTCGTCGGTGATGTCGTTGCCCATGCCGTAGCTGGCGCGGATGGCTTCGGGTTCGTTGGCGAGATCGAAGATGGCGGGCGCTTCGGTCTGCATGCGGAAGGCGAGGTCGTAGGTGCTTAAGCGGGCGGAGAATTCGTCATCGTCCGGGCGCATGGTGGCTTCGTCGAGCTCACGAATGAAGCCGAGGGTGTTCTTGCGCTGAGCCAGGGTAACGCCTTCGGGCATTTCGAGATTGAGCACGGGCTTCTTGCCGCCGCGGAAGACATTGGGCTGATAAACGGCGGGCAGGAAGGCATTCGAGTAAACGGGTTGGCCGGCTTCAATGGTGCCGAAGGGGTCCGGCATGACCACGTAGCCTGGCAGGGATTGGCTTTCGGTGCCGAGGCCATAGACGGCCCAGGAGCCCATGCTGGGAAAGCCGGGCAGGATGCGGCCAGTGAAGAGCTGATACTGAGCCGAGGAATGGATGAAGGCATCGGCGGTGCAGGAACGAATAACGGCCAGGTCGTCAACGCAGGTGGCGGTGTGGGGCAGCAGATCGCTCACCCAAAGTCCGCTTTGGCCATGCTGCTTGAAGGTGCGCTTGGTGCCGAGGAGCTTCGGCGTGCCGTTGATGAACTGCCGCTTGGCGGGGCGGAAGGAGGGCGGCAGCGGCTGCCCGTCCAGCTTGTTGAGCAGCGGCTTCGGATCGAAGGTCTCCATCTGGCTGGGACCGCCAGCCATGAAGAGGAAGATGACGGACTTGGCCTTGGCGGGCTTGTGCGGCTTCTTGGGGGCCAGGGGATTGACGGCTTCGGCATTGAGCATGGCGCCGAAGGCGAGGCTGCCGAAGCCGCAGAAAGCATCGGTGAGGAATTCACGCCGGTTGCGGGTTGGTTTTGAGTGGCTCAAGTTGATTCTCACTGCACGTATAGAAAGTCGTTGGCGGCGAACAGGGCCAGAGTGAATTCACGCAAGGGACTCTTCACCAGAAAGCGCTGCGCAGCGGCCCGTTCTTTGGGCACCGGGGGCCGGTTAAAGACGAGCGCGAAGGCCAAATCAATGCGCTTAGCCGGGGGCTCTTTTTCCAGGCGTTCGGCGAGGGCAACAGAAGCTTGACGAGTGACCGGACCGTTCAGCAGTTCAAGCGCCTGCGGCGCGTGGGTGCTGCTTTCGCGGCGCGCACAGCTCAAGAGCGTGTCGGGAGAATCGAAGACTTCCATGAAGGGCATGCGCATGTTGCGCTTCTGGAAGAGATAAATGCTGCGGCGATTGTGCTGGGCGACATCGGGAGTGACGGCCCATTGGTCGGGCTTGTACAGCAGGTTGACGAGTTCAGGCTCGATGGGCGCAATCACGCTGGGCCCGAAGCGCTGCGGATTGAGGAGGCCGGCGGCGCTCAACATGGCGTCGCGCATCTCTTCGGCCTGCAGACGGCGGCGCGGGAAGCTCCACAGGAAGCGGTTGCGAGGATCCTTCTCGCGAACATCGGCGGAGGCGGGTACGGACGCCTGCTGATACGTATTGCTGAGCACGATCATGCGGTGCAGGGGTTTGGCGCGGAAGCCGCCGGCGACAAACTCGTTGGCGAGCCAATCGAGGAGTTCAGGGTGCGTGGGACGTGCGCCCATGCGGCCGAAGTCGTTCGGTGTGGCGACGATGCCGGCACCGAAATGCCCAAGCCAGAAGCGATTCACCATCACGCGGGCGGTGAGGGGATGGTTCGGGTCGGCAATCCATTTGGCCAGCTTCAGGCGAGGCTGCGAAATCGCGTCCCCCCATTCGGGAGCGTTGTCGGGCAGCAGAACGCCGAGCGGACGCATGCCCATTTTGTCGGATGGATTGTCACTGGAACCGCGCAGGAGCACGTGCACGGGCTGATACAGTTTGGGATCGTCGCGGACAGTCTTTAATTCGGGCAACGGCTCGGGGAGCTGCTTTTCCTTGACGCCGATCACCTGCTCGATGGCGGCCTTGTCGGCGGGCGCGGCCGCCTTCAGCTTCTTCTTGAGCTCGGACAGTTCCTTGTTCAGGAGGGCGGTGCGCTCCTTCCAGGCGGCTTTCTCTGCTTCGCTCGAGAGGGGAATGTCATGGTGCTCAGTGGTGGCAAAGAAGCTTTGCATCCGGTAGTAGTCGGTGTGGCGGATGGGGTCGAACTTGTGGTCGTGGCACCGGGCGCAGCCGAGGGTGACACCCAGGAAAGCCGAGCCAACCACGTTGGTCATTTCGGTAAGGATTTCGTTGCGGATGTAGGCCTTGTCCTGGTTGCCAGCGTTGCGGCGGTAGGGTCCTAGTCGGTTGAAACTGGCGGCAACCTGATGGGGCTTCTCGAGTTCGTCACCGGCGAGTTGCTCGACGATGAACTGATCAAACGGCTTGTCCTCAGCGAACGACTTGATGACGTAGTCGCGGTACTGCCAGGCCTCGCTGCGGTGAGTGTCGTACTCGAAGCCGTCGCTTTCGGCGAAGCGGACGACGTCGAGCCAGTGGCGGGCCTGGCGTTCGGCGTACTCGGGCGTGGCGAGTAAACGGTCGACCAAATGCTCGTAGGCCTGTGGTGAGGGATCCGAGACGAAGCGCTGGACGTCTTCAGGCGAAGGCGGCAGGCCGATCAGGTCGAAGTAGACCCGGCGGATAAGGGTCTGGCGACTGGCGGGCGGAGCATGCCGGAGTCCCTGATCGTTCAATTTCCGCAGAATGAAGGCGTCGATGGGGTGTTTGGCCCACGGGTCATTCGAAGCTGGAGGGGCGACTGCGGCGCGAGGGCGAAATGACCAGTGCTTTCGCTCGGCGGCAGTGTACTGGCCGGTCGAACTGTCCGCCGCGAAGGCGGCAATAGCCAGGGCGGAAAAGGATAGCAGCGAGATAGGAAACCTGAATGTCATGCGCAACTCGATCTGACTCGTCACCGGCGAAACACTCACAGGGTTCCTGCCGCTGAAGCCTGGGCTGGGGCTGCGGCAAGGCGCGCGCATACGGGCAGGCAGCGCTGGACGGTCCAAACCTCAAGCTATCACAGCTTCGGGAGGCCTCCGCAAGGTTCATTTTCGGTTACATTCCGGTCGCAACCAGCTTCAGAATGCGCTAGCCTATTGCGTAGGCCTTGTCGCTCGGCAGCAGCACTTTCGCGGCCAAACCCTCCGTCACATGAACCCTTGGTCGGCCGTTCATGTCCTCTGACGGGCATTTGTGATTTAAAATTCAGATTTTTGAAAAGCGAGGTAATCATGCATCGTCTTATTTTGGCCGTCGCGTTGACTCTGTCCGCGATGGCCCAGAGCACCACCGGGGTATTAATCGGCACCGTCACTGACTCTTCGGGAAGCTTGGTCGCCGGCGCAAAAGTGCGCGCCACCAACGCAGGAACCGGAGCAGTTTACGAGACCACTTCCGGAGCTTCCGGCGAATACTCGATTCCCAACCTGGCCGCGTCCACCTACCAGTTGCGCGTTGAATCCGCCGGCTTCCGCGCCGTCGACGTGCAGGAAGTGCGCCTGCTGCTCAACCAGACGGTCCGCACCGACATTCGGCTTGAGCCGGGCGCCGTGGACCAGAGCGTCACCGTCTCGTCAGCGGCACCGGTGATTCAAACCGATAGCGCCTCGATCGCGAACAACGTGGACACCCACGCCGTCGTAACTTTGCCCCTTAACGGCCGCACGCTGGACAGGCTGATTCTGATCACGGCCGGCAACACGTCGGACTCGCCGTCCAACCCCAAGCTGGCCGGCTCGCTGCACTGGGGCGGCAGCTTCTACTCGATCGATGGCGTGGCGATCAACGACACCGGCAATGGCGGTGCGTCTTACTCGTTCCGAACCCAGCTCTCGACGACGCCCTCCATCGACACGATCCAGGAGTTCAAAATCGAGACCAACAACGCGAAGGCGGAGCACGAAGGCTCGGCGGCGATTTCCATCGTCACCAAGGGCGGCACGAACCAGTTGCATGGCTCGATTTTCGCGTTCAACCGGAACAAGCAGTTTTCGGCGAATCAGTACTTCAACAACGCGAACCGGCAGATCCGGCCGCCGTTCAACCGCAATGAGTTTGGCTTCACGGTGGGCGGTCCGGTGATCAAGAACAAGACGTTCTTCTTTGGCTCCTATGAAGGCTTGCGGCAGCGGCAGTCGACGACGGCGCTGTTTGCCTATGCGACGCCGGCGATGCGGCAAGGCAACTTTGCCGGCCTGCGCGAGATCAAGGATCCGCTGAGCGGACTGCCGTTCCCAAACAACCAGATTCCCACGACCCGCATTGATTCCCGCGCGACGACGATGGCGGGCTTCATGCCTGTGCCGAACACGCCGGGCACGGGCGCCGTGGGTACGGGCATCAATTACGTGGACAACATTCCGAACACGATCGACGTGAACCGATATACCTCGCGCATTGACCATACGTTCAATGCCTCGAACTCCATCAACGCGGTGTTGTCCTACTCGAAGGGCTCGCCCTATTTCGTGTCCAACGGCGGCCCGAGGCAGTACGGGAACTTTTCGGACGGCGGTTACATCACGAAGAGCGGCACGTTGACCTACAACAAGTCTTTTGGCGGGACGAAGCAGAACGAGGTCCGTTATGCGTATTTCAGCCACGGGTCGATCCGCGTGGGCCAAAATACTGACTTTTCCCCGACTTCACTCTTCCCCACCCTTTATGGTCCGTTGCCGATCGGTGGCTTGCCGACGATGACCTTTAATGGCGTTTACGGCAACATCTATGATTCGGGCGGCTCGGAGCGGGCTCCGCAGATCACGCAGCAGATCACCGACAACTTCTCGTTCATTCGCGGCAAGCATACGTTCAAGACGGGCATCGATATGGGCTTTAGCCGCATCGCCTCGAACCCGGCGGCGGGCGCGGCACAACTCGGCACGTTTGGCTTCAACGGCCGCTATTCGAACGATCCCTTCTCGGACTTCCTGCTCGGCTACCCCATCACCGCGGTGCGCGCCACGCCAAGTCTGGTGAACCTGCTGCACTACACGCGCTATGGCGCCTACTTCCAGGACGACTGGCAGGCGACCTCGAAACTGACGATCAACATTGGCCTGCGCTACATGCTGCAGACGCAGGTTCAGGAACGCGACGGTTCGTTCGGAAACTTCGACCTCGAAAAAGGTCTCTTCGTCATCCGCAGCGAAGGCGGCCAGTTGGCCCGGCTCTCGTTGCCACGCCTCCTGTCGGCTTACCCCTATGTGAGTTCGGAACAGAACGGCTGGGGCAGCGACGTGATGACGGCCGACCACAATAACTTTGGCCCCCGCCTGGGCTTCGCGTATCGTCCTTTCTCCAACAATAAGACGGTCGTCCGCGGTGGCTTCGGAATGTTCTACAACGTGATTCCGGTGTACATCGGCATCCGGCAGATCTCGAACGCCAACGCGCCGTTCCAGTTAAGCGAGACGTTCGAGAGCGGCGCCACGACGCCGACACTGACGCTGGCCAATCCCTTCCCGGGTTTGGGCGCCATCTCGGCCAACCCGAACCTGACGGCGGTGAATCGCCAGATCCGCAATACGCTGTCCACCCAATGGAACCTGACAGTGGAACGCGAAATCGGCGCCGACTTCGGTTTGCGCATCACCTACCTTGGCAACAAGGGTACGCGCGTGCCGTGGTACAACTACGAACGCAATTTGCCCCTGACGCAGGCGGCGGGCACCATCCAATCGCGGCGTCCCTTCCAGCCGTGGGCTAGCATTGCCGCGCTCGACACCAATGGCAACTCGATCACCCACCAGGGTCAGATGGAATTGATCCGCCGGTTTAAGGGCGGCCTCTACATCCAGACCAACTACACCTGGACGAAGACGATCGACAACGTGCCGATCGTGGGCGGTCCGCAGAATCCCTACAACGCTGCGCTGGATCGGGCAGAAGGCGACTCCATTCGCCGCCATGTGGCCTACACGTCGGCGACATGGGACCTTCCCTTCGGCCCCGGCAAGCGCTTTGGCAATGTGAAGGGCTTCGCGGGCAAAGTGGTGGGTGGCTGGACACTGGCCTCCATCCTGCAGTTCCGCAGCGGAACGCCTTTCTCCGTATCATTCAGCCCGAATCAAGCCGGTTGGTATGCGAGCCGCGCCAATGTGGTCAGTTCGAACTTCTACGGCGACCAGGGCATTGAAGGTTATCTAAACCCGGCTGCGTTCGCGATTCCGGCGCCGTTCACCTTCGGCAATAGCGCGCGCAACATGCTGTTCGGACCCGGACAGCGGATTGTCGATATCAGCTTGTTGAAGACGACAACCATCACCGAGCGAGTACGGGCGGAGTTCCGGGCGGAAGCCTTCAACTTCCCCAACACACCGAGCTTCAGCAACCCGGCCTCGAACCTCACGGCGTCGGCGAACTTCGGCAAGATCCGGGGAACGTCAGTGGAAGCGCGCGTCGTTCAGTTCGGATTGAAATTGCTGTTTTAATGGACAGTGATGCGAAGAGCAGTTCTAGCGATCAGCGGGGTCCTGGCATATGCCCAGGACCCCGCTGTGTTTTTTGAGACCAAGGTCCGCCCAGTGCTGGCGAAGAACTGCTATGCCTGCCACACGAAGAGCGAGATGGGCGGCTTGCGTCTGGACTCGCGCGAGAACTTGTTGAAGGGTGGGAAGTCTGGTCCGGCAATCATCGCAGGGATACCGAACGAAAGTTTGTTACTGAAAGCCGTGGAGCACCGGCAACCACAGTTGAAGATGCCGCCGAGCGCCAAATTGAAGGTCGAAGAGATTGCCGACTTGCGCCAATGGATTGCCGCCGGGGCCGTGTTTCCCAAAACGCCCGCGGCGGCCAGCCTCGATCCGCGCTCCTTCTGGTCATTTCAACCGCTGCGGAAGACACCGCCACCCGCGGTGAAGCATGCGGCTTGGCCGCACAACGACCTTGACCGTTTCCTGCTGGCCCGCATGGAGGCCGGCGGATTGAACCCCTCACCCAAGGCCGATCGCCGCACCCTGCTTCGCCGGGTGACCTTCGATCTGATCGGCTTGCCGCCGACGCCGGCCGAGACAACCGCGTTTCTGACGGACCAGTCGAACGATGCCTTTGCCAAGGTGGTGGACCGCCTGCTCGCATCGCCGCACTACGGCGAGCGCTGGGCGCGCCATTGGCTTGACTTGGCTCGCTACTCTGACGGTCAGCAAGGCGCGCGCGACGATGATCCGTATCCCAATGCCTTTCGTTATCGCGATTGGGTGGTGGAGGCGTTGAACCGCGATCTTCCCTATGATCTTTTTCTGAAGGCGCAGATTGCCGCGGACGCGCTGCCAGACAAGTCGCTGCTGCCGGCGCTCGGCTTCCAGACGATCGGCGAAAGCGACAACGACCGTCTCGACGTGACGACGCGCGCCATGCTGGGGCTCACCGTCGGTTGCGCGCAGTGCCATGACCACAAGTTCGATCCCATTCCCACGCGCGACTATTACTCCCTGCTGGGCGTCTTCAAGAGCAGCGAGGTGAGTGAGCATCCTTTAGCCGGCGACGACGTCGTGAAGGCCTACAAGGCTGCCAAGACGGCATCGGAAGAAAAGCAAGCCGAGCTCAAACGCTTCAACGAACGCCAGACCACGCAACTCATCGACGTTCTGGCGACGCAGACGGTGGACTATCTGCTGGCGGTCTGGAAGAAGGAGACGCCGGCATCGCTCGACGCCGAGGTTTTGAAGCGATGGACAGAATATCTCAAGAGTTCAAAGAAGGAGCATCCCTTCTTCAACGATTGGTTTGCCCTGAAGCCGACGGCCGGCGAAGCGGAAGTGCGGCGGGTGGCGGAGAGGCTGCAGAAGTCCTTTGCCGCCGTGGTGACCGAGAAGAAAGCGATTGATGATCGCAATTACGTCAAGCTGGGCGGCATCGAGGGCATGAAGGATGTCAACCGTACGGTGAACACGCTGGTGGAAGCCCTGCCGATCGAGAAGTTTTACTTTTGGCGCGACTTGGCCTCGCCCCCGATGAAGGTGGAAGATATCCGTTTCGGCGGCGGCGTGTATCACTTCACCGGTGCGGCGCTGGACCGTTTCCTCGAACCGCGCGTCCAACGCTATGCCGCGCAAATGCGGGCCGATGCGGACACGCTCAAGAAAGCGATTCCCGCACAATACCCCTTCTGGCATGTGCTCAAGGATAGTGACAAACCAAAGAACGTTCCGATCGCCATTCGCGGCGACGCGAACAATCCAGGCGAGGAGGCGCCGCGGCGTTTCCTATCGGTCTTGTGCGCCGGCGAACCGGCGCCCTTCAGACAAGGCAGCGGCCGCCTGGAACTGGCGAATGCGATCGCCGACGCGAAGAATCCTTTAACGGCGCGGGTGCTCGTCAATCGGATTTGGCAGCAGCACTTCGGCTCCGGTCTGGTGCGAACGCCGGGCAACTTCGGGCAGTTAGGCGAGCGGCCCACGCATCCCGAATTACTGGACCATCTGGCCCAGCGGTTCATTGACTCCGGATGGTCAATGAAAGCGTTGCATCGCGAAATGCTGCTCTCCGCGGCCTACCAGAGCGTGTCGGCGGAAAGCCCGGCGGCGAGGGAAAAGGACCCCGACAATTTCCTGCTTTCGCGCGCAAATGTCCGCGAGCGGCTCGATGCCGAAGCGCTCCGCGATGCGGTGCTGTTTGTTGCCGGGACGCTCGACACCAAGTTGGGCGGCCCGTCCGCGCCGCTCGGCAACAGCCATCGACGGCGCACCCTCTACGTCACAGTCAGCCGATCAAAGCCGGACCGGACGCTGGCCACTTTCGACTTCCCGGACCCCAACGCGCTTTCCGACTCCCGATTGGTGACCGTAGGGCCCATGCAACGGCTGTTCTTCATGAACTCTGAGTTCATCGCCGACCAATCGAAGGAGTTGGCGAAGCGGTTGGTCACCCTCGCCAAGGATGACTCCAGCCGCATCGCCCAGGCTTACGACCTGCTCTATAGCCGGCCCGCCACCAAGGCCGAAATCAAGTTAGGCCTCGACTTTCTGCAGAACAAACCGGACCGCTGGCCGCAGTACGCGCAAGTACTCTTATCGGCGGCCGAAATGAGTGCGATTCAATGAAAGGACGATCCATGGACAGACGCACGGCAATCGGGATGATGGGATGCGGCTTCGGTAGCGTCGGCTTGGCCGGCACAGTGGAGCAGAAACCCCACTTCGCGCCGAAGGCCAAGCACGTCATCTTCCTTTTTCTGAATGGCGGCGCTTCGCAGGTGGATACGTTCGATCCGAAGCCGGAACTCACTCGCCTCCACGGCCAGCCGCTGCCGGGTAAGAAGCTGCCCACCGATTCGGCCACGGGCAATCTGATGGCCTCGCCCTTCAGCTTTCGCCGTTATGGAGAAAGCGGCATCGAAGTCAGCGAGGTATTTCCGCGCGTGGGTGCGCTGATCGACGACTTCGCCGTGATCCGGTCCTGTTATGCCGATAACGGCAACCATGGTCCTTCGCTGATGCTGATGAATACCGGGCACCAGTTGGCGGGACGTCCGTCAATGGGCTCCTGGATCAGTTACGGGTTGGGCACGGTGAATCAGAATCTGCCGGGCTTTATTGCGCTGTGTCCGGGCTATCCGGTGATGGGGCCGCGATTGTGGAGTTCAGGTTTTCTGCCGAATCTGCACCAGGGGACTTACGTCCCCAACAACGAACGCACCGCCGAGAAGCTGGTGCAAAACATCCGCAATGCGTCGCTCTCGATCGACGAACAGCAAAGACAATTACAGTTACTGGACCGGCTGAATCGCTTGTATTTGGGCCGTTCCGACGGGCAACCGAAGTTGGCAGCCGGCGTCGAAGCCATGGAGGTCGCCTTCCGCATGCAGATGGAGGCGCCCGAGGCCTTCGACCTGACAAAGGAGACGCCGCAAACTCACGAGCGTTATGGGGACGACGACTTCGGCCGCGGGTGCATGCTAGCCCGACGCCTGGTGGAGCGTGGCGTGCGCATGGTGCAGGTCTATTTCGGTAATTCTCAGCCGTGGGACAGCCATGAGGACATCAACTCGCACCGCGGGTTGGGAAGGATTGCCGACGCGGCAATCGCCTCGCTGGTGGAGGATCTGAAGGCGCGCGGCTTGTTCGAATCGACCTTACTCGTCGTGGGCACGGAGTTCGGGCGGACGCCGATGATTCAAAGTGCCGGGCAGTTGCGCATCAACCAGGGGCGTGACCACAACGTTCATGCTTTCACGACGCTGCTGGCCGGGGGCGGCATCAAAGGCGGCTTGGCCTACGGCGCCACGGACGATTTTGGGTACCGCGCCGTGGAAAAGCGCGTACACCCGCATGATCTCCACGCCACAATCCTGAATCAGTTGGGCCTCGACCACAAACGCCTTACCTATCGCTACAGCGGTCGGGACTTCCGGCTAACGGATGTGGGCGGAACGGTGCTCCGAGATATTCTGGCCTAGCCGCCCCGTCAGCAAAACGAAAAAGCCTCCCAAAAGGAGGCTTCAAAACCGCACGTAAGCTAATGGCGGGGACGACGGGGCTCGAACCCGCGACCTCCGACGTGACAGGCCGGCGCTCTAACCAACTGAGCTACGTCCCCGCACCACTAACCTCTTTAGAATACCATTGCTCGCTACCGGCTCACAACAGGTACTCACGCCCAAGGATATTGAGGTGGTGCAACTCGTGGCCAGCGACCATGTAGGCTGCGGCGCGGGCGCTGAGGGGGTGTCCGCTGGCCATGCCGACGCGCTGATAGTCTTCCGGGCGCAGAGTCCGAAACAGGGCCAGCGAGGCTTGGCGGACGAACTCATACTCCTCCACGAGATCTGCCCAGGGGAGGCGATCGGCGTCGGCCATGAGAGCATAGTCGGCCTGCTCAAAGCCCGGTAGCGGTTGAGTATCGCCGCGGGCGATCCGAAGCGCACGATACGTAAAGATGCGCTCTGTATCGTTCAAATGGTTGAGCACCTGTTTCCAGGACCAGCGGTCAGGGGCGGGACGGAAGCTCGACTCGTCCTCCGAGATGCCACTCCAGAAGCTGAGCGCGCT
The DNA here is from genome assembly GCA_022843605.1 of Bryobacter sp. Classification (GTDB taxonomy): domain Bacteria; phylum Acidobacteriota; class Terriglobia; order Bryobacterales; family Bryobacteraceae; genus JALHNI01. The sequence goes on along the minus strand of JALHNI010000001.1, from coordinate 52,194 downwards.
GTCGCTTTGCGCTGGCAGCGTGATCATGAGGTCGTCACCGGCAACCAGATCGATGTAGAGGCTGAAATAGGGGGCGTGCTCGGATCGGTCAGGGCGGGTCATGTTGATCCCAGTTTAGCGTTCCACCCACGATGCAGTTCGTGTACGCTCAACCCATGTTCACCATTACCGAAGCTGATGTTCGGCAGCATCTACCGATGGCCGATGCGATTGCCGCGCTGCGCGAAGCGTTCGCAGGGTGGCGCGCGGAGGCGGCACAGAATCAAGCCCGCCGGCGCATGGTGCTGCCGACGGGCGCGTGCCTGCATCAGTTGGCGGGGGCTTGGCGCGGCTACTTCGGCACCAAGGTGTATTCCACCCATCCCGACCACGGAGCTTGGTTCCACGTCTTGCTCTACGATGCCGCCACCGCTCGCCCTCTGGCCCTGATCGAGGCCGACTGGCTCGGCCAGATCCGCACCGGTGCAGCTACTGGGCTCGCGACTGACCTGCTCGCCCCGAAAGAGGCATCGACCCTGGGGCTGATCGGCAGTGGCTTTCAAGCCGCGGGGCAATTAGCCGCCATACGTTGTGTGCGAAAGCTGCGCGCAGTGAAGGTTTGGAGCCGCAATACCGCCAACGCCGAGAAATTCGCCCAGGAGCACGGCGTCGAAGTGGCGGTATCCGCTGAGGATGCGGTGCGGGATGCCGAGATTGTCGTCACCGCAACGTCTTCAAGGGAACCGGTGCTGGAGGCCGATTGGGTGAAGCCCGGGGCACACATAAATGCCGTGGGCTCGAATCAACGGCGCAAACGCGAACTGCCACCCGAACTGATCACCCGCGCCTCGCTGATCGCGGTAGATTCCCTGGAGCAGGCGAAGCTCGAGTCGGGAGACTTGCTGCTGGCCCACATCGACTGGAACGATGATCGGCTGATCGAACTGAAGGATGTGACGGAACGGCCGGAAGGAATCTCGATCTTCAAGTCGAACGGCTTGGGGCTGGAGGATGTAGCGGTAGCGGCACTGGTTTATGAGCGGCTCCGGACCTAGGTATAGGTCATCTTGGATTGCTGCCGCGCGCCACCCATGAATTCGAGTCCAACAACATAGTCGAGTCCACGCTGTTCGCAACGCCGGACGTTGGCCGTGCCCTTCACCTTGTTTGCCACACACTCCACCTGCACCAGGGCCCGCAAGGGAACCCGTTCTCGAATGGTCACGCTCAGGCCGGAATCCGAGACATCACGAGCTTCAGCACGGCAGAAATGCTGCGCCCCGCGCTCGTCCTCCCAATACAGCCGGACGACGCCCGAGATCTGTATCCGTTGATGCGCGCGCTGATTTGACATACCGATCCGTCAAGGATCGTATCGGCTGCTTTGTGGAAAACCTTAGGAAGCCGGACGGACTCGCAGACCGTCGCTCAACACCTGCTCAGACGGCAGCACGACCCGAGCGCCATCGGCCAAGCCCTCCAGCACTTCGATCCGCGTCACGCTCGAGACCCCAACCTTCACGGGCCGCCAGCGTAGCACTTCGCCATCCAGCACAAAAACACCCACTTGGTTGTTCTCACGGCGCACGGCTTCCTTGGGGATGGTGAGTGCGGATTGCACGACGCTGGTCTGAATAAAGGCGTTCACATTGGTACCCGGCAACAGCACCAGTTGGGGATTGTCAATGATGCAGGTCACTTCGCCCACCTGCCGGGTGTTGAGCGCGATGACGCGAGCGGGGAGCTGATCGACGACTCCCTTCCACTCCTGATCGGGATGCGCGTCCCAAGTGATGCGCACCGGCATCCCGGCCCTCACCCGGCCGAGTTCAGGCTCATCGACGTACACCACCACCTTCAGCCGGCCGATCTGGCCGATGGCCGCGACTTCGGCGCCCGGGCTCAGCCAAGCCCCCCGGCGAGCATCCACCTGGTACGCTACACCGGTCAAGGGGGCACGCACCACCGCCAGTTCGATTTTACGGCGCGCCTGGTCGGCCACCGCCTGTGCCTCTCGAAGACGCGCCTGGGTGGCGGCAATCGTTGAAGGATCCACGAGGCGGCTTCTTCGTTCTTCCAGCGAACGAATCTGCAGTTCGGCCTGGGTGAGTTTCTGCTGCTGCGGAATCAGTTCCTGCCGCGGAGCGGCATTGGCCTTCACCAGACGCTCAAGCGTCTCCAGTTCGCGTTTGGCCTCGGCGGCATCTTCTCGCGCGCGGCGCACACCGCTCTCAATTTCAGCGAAGTCGACGCCGCGGCCCCCTTGCTCCAATCCTGCCAGGTCGGCACGCACCTGCGCGATGCGGGCTTCGGCGGAAGCGAGTTCGGTGCGTGCCTCGCGGGCGTCCAGCGCCACCAGTACAGCCCCCTTCTGCACAAGCTGCCCGGGCTTCACGGCCAACTCTGTCACCAAACCCTCGCGTTCGGCGCGAGCCAACGCCCACTCGACGGGCTCAGCCTTGCCATTGGTCGCCAGCACGCTCTCAAGCCGTTGCCGCTCCACAAGTGCCACGCTCACTTCGGGCAGGGCGTTGGCTTCGGCGTACCACCACCAGCCGGCCCCAGCCACCAAGAGCATCGCGAACAACAGGATGAATTTCTTCAAGCTGGCTCCTTGCAGTAGTCGTAAAGCACCCGCCACTCGGCCAACTGCTTCTCAAGCGCCAGGCGCTCCTGCTCGCTGCCGGGGCGCGCATGGCTGCAGGATTCCACGAACTCGGCTGCATCCCAGTGCCCGAACCGGCTCTCCAACGCGATTTGAACGGGATGCGAACCGGTGCGGCGAAACCAGTAGTTGGCGTTGAACTCGTCGGGTTCTTGCCGATGCAAGATCCCATGCCAGTAGCTACCCTCGGTGCTGGAGTCATCCTGCGCCACTTCGTGCGCCTGCTGCCAGCAGCCGAAGTAAAAGTAGAGGCCAGCCAGTGCCCCTTTCGGCGATCGAGCGCCAGGAAACAGATCTTCGGCGGTGTGGCCCTCCAGAAGTTTGATCACCTGCGCATCGCCGTGACCGTGCTTCACCAGCGGGGGCACACGGCCTGGCGCCGCTTCCAGAAGGGCCGCCGCCAAAGTCATTGTGTCCTCCCGGCCCGATTCGCTGACAGAATCTGCTCAATCACTTCGCGCGCCTCGGCCTCAATCCACGTCGCCTCGCAGCGAGGACACACCAGCGCCGGCACTCCCTCAATCTCAAACATCTCGTCATCCACCATTTGCTGATGCAGAATGGTCCGCCGCTCGAGGCCTACACGGCAGTCCTCGCAATGGGTCAAAATGCCTTGGTTCGCGTCCACCCCTCTATTATCGAAGAAGACATGCGTGTTGCGTTAGTTCTCTCGGCCGGCGGTTTATTCGGGGCGTATCAGTTGGGCGCCTGGGAGGTATTGGAGGAGATTCTGCAACCGGATCTCGTCATTGGCACCTCCATCGGAAGCTTGCACGCCTGGGCCATCGCCGGGGGAGCGGCAGCCGCCGAATTGGAACCGCTTTGGTATGACGAATCGCTCGCGGAGGCCATTCGATGGCAGGTTCCCCGAGGGATTCGCTACGGATTCCTGCACACGCATGCACTCGAAGACCGCATCCGGGAACTGCATCAGGCCTTCAAGCCCAACCGCCCGGTCGGGATCGTGGCGAATGCTTACCCGCGACTGCGTCCGAAACTTTTCCGAAATCAGGAAATTACGTGGGAGCATTTGGCGGCATCCTGTGCCGTGCCCTTTTTCCTCCGTCAGCCGCGCCTCGAGGGGAGGACCTATGCCGACGGCGGCCTCTTTGATTCGCTGAATGTTTGGGCCGCTTTTGAGATGGGCGCGACACACGTCGTCGTGTTGAACTGCTGGAAACCTCAGCAGCCCTGGCTTTTGGACAAGTCGGTGGGATGGCTCGCTGCCCGAAGGCGGCGCGAAGCCGTTCCCGCTCCACAATCAGAACAGATTGAAAAAAAGGTGGTTATCGTCGAACCGAGCCAACCCATGGGGCGGATGCGGGACAGCATGTACTGGGATCGTAGCCGAATCGACGAATGGCGGGAGCGCGGACGTCAGGACGCGCGCTTAAAGAAACAATTCATCTGTGATATGTTCTGAAGATGCCTTGCTACCGGATCTTCCGGATGCGCGATGAGAAGCGCCAACAATTCCGCTGGGCGCCGCACACCAGCGGCGTAACACCCATCAAACCAAAAGATTACGAAGTGATCGAGACGGTGCATGAAGCCCCGACTCCCTACAGCCTTTGGGCTTCGCTCCGCGAGACGGACCAAGCCCTTGATGTCGGTGACGTTCTCGAACTACCCAATCAGGAACTTCGGATTTGCAAGTACGTGGGCTTCGAGGACGCCAAGTGGATTCTGCCTGAGGTAAAAACCGGCATTGAGTTCGGCGACCCGGCGGCCGGTGGGCCGGTCGCAATGGCGCCCGCAACAGCGTAAACTAAAATCTATGGGTTGTAAGGGCACGAGCGGTACTCCGGTGAACTGTTTCGCATTGGTGAACTACATTCCTGGTGAGCTGGGGACATTCCTGAACAAATTGCGGGTGGACTTGGTCGCTGGTTGCCATGCTCAGTCCCATGTGACGCTGCTTCCGCCCAGGGCAATCGAAGCCACTATCCCCGAGGCCTGGAACGCAATTCGTAAAGTGAGTGAGTTCCTCCCTCCCTTTACCGTTACTTTGGACGACATCGAAGTTTTTCCTGGCACTAATGTAATCTACTTGGCCATTGGAGAAGGGCGTTCGGGGCTGCTTCATGCCCACACCAGCTTCTGCCAAGGCGTCCTCGACAATATTGAGGCTTTCCCCTACCATCCGCATGTCACGTTGGCGCAGGGCCTGGATCCGGAGCAGGTAGAGTCGGCCGCCGAAACCGCCCGACAGCGCTGGCGCGAATACCCTGGCCCACGCAGCTTCCCGGTAGATGAACTGGTCTTTGTTCAGAACACCAGTTGCAATGACTGGGTCGATCTAGAGCAACTTCAGCTTTCCCACACCGCGTTAGCCCTTCACGTGACAGATTTCGCATCCGCAACCGCTGGCGCTCGAACCATCTCGCCGGAAGTCTGAACCGTTCGCCGCATCACCCGGAGACCAGATCTGCACGCTGCCGGGTCGGTCGTCCGACCCAGAAGCGCAACACCAACATGCTCGGCAGCATGCCCAACAGCATCCCGCTGAGCATGACACCGTGGTGCAGCCAGACGCTGCGTGGATCCGTCATCGGCAACAGCGTCACCGGCAGATGCGCCAGGCTCATGCCGGCCTGCATCCCGAGAAGATCCAGCAGCAGCGCCCGGCCGCCGTATCCGTCCCGCCTCGCCTGCTGAATGCAGCGCGCATACTTCCAGCATAGTGGCACGGAGACGAACAACATGCCCGCGGTCATCACCCAGTATGACGTCCAGGTGCGCTGCACATGGCAGGCCGGTCCCATCCCGAGATGGGGCAGCAGCATGGCGAGCATCATCCCCAGTCCGCCCGGCGCCACCATCAGCAGAACCATATCCAGGTGGGCATCCCAATGCTCGCGGGTGAAGGCGAACATCGCCAGCACCGCCACGAGAGCGGTAGAAAATGCCACGCCCGTCATCCACTCAGCGGTGACATAGAGAATCGCCACCTGCAAGCTGGCACAAAGCGTGAGAAATATCGGGTTCATGCGGTCGGCTCCCAGTCCATCAGATGCATGGAATAGAGAATCACGGTAAGACTTGAGGCCATCATGAGCAAGGCTGAGGCGACCGGGGGCAGCCAACCCGCGGCAGCGAAGCCGATACCGACTAGGTTGTAGGCGATCGAAAAGGCGATGTTCCAGCGGACTACCTGGCGCGTCTTGCGAGCAATAACGATCGCGGCGGCAAGCTGGCTCCAGTCACGATGCAGAAAGATCAGTCCGCTCACGTCCTGAACTAACTCGGCGCTTTCCGGAGCCGCGCAGGAAACATGGCTCCAGGCCATGGCCGCTGTATCATTCAATCCATCGCCGGCGAAAAGCACATGCTGTCCACGCGCCTGCAGCTCTTCAATCAGGGCATGCTTGCTGGCGGGACTTTGGCGGGTCAACTGATCGCGAATGGGGATGGAGGCCGCTCGTTCCCGGGAGTCGCCGGTGGAAAGCAGCACGTGCAGGCCCAGGCCCTCCAGCGACTCAATCGCGGGGCTCACCCCGGAAGCCGATCGCTCGTGCAGCGCAATTGTCGCCGCGAGTTGGCCGTCCACTTGAACCGTTAGGTTCCGCCCCTCCCCGGTACCAGCAAACAACCGCCGACCGTCCATGAAGTTTGCCTCAATACCTCGACCGGGCAGAATGCGCACGCCACGAAGGGGCGCGGCGGCGGTGACCGGAACGCCGGTCCAAAGCGGTGCCAGAGTGCGGGCCAATGGGTGCCGGCTCGCAAGTTCAGCTTCGCGCAGATAGTAGCGCAGCATCGCGGCGCGCGCCGCCCACTCCGGCTCAATCGTCCAACTCACCGCATACTCTTCGGGCAGCGTGAGCGTCCCGGTCTTATCGAAAACGACGGTGTCGACCTCGGCCAGACGTTCTACGGCCTGGCCGGAACGAGCCAGAATGCCAAGTTCACGCAATCGCGCAATCGCCGTCCACACCGCCAGCGGAGTGGCGAAACCCAAAGCGCAAGGACAGGCGATCACCGCCACGGCCAGGGCAAGATAGAGAGCTTGATCCCAAGGCATGGCGGAAGCATGCCAGAAGAATGTTGCCACCGTAGCGGCGAACACAAAAGGAACAAACCAGCGCAGCGCCTGCATCGCGAGGCGTTGCTCATGTCCAGGCCGCGCGAGCCCAACTTCGATTAGTGTCCGGATCTGGTCAATCTGGTTGGCGCCCGCCGAAGCGACCGCGACGCCATCCAGAGAACCGTCCAGCGGAAACGATCCACCGACCAGTGAATCACCAGCCAACTTACTCACCGCTAGGCTCTCGCCAGTAAGAGACGCCTCATGAACGAAAGCAGCACCGCTCACGACGCGGCAATCCACCGGTACACTTTCCCCGGGAAGGATGCGGATCAGGTCGCCGGGCTGAATGTCGGCCGCCGTCACCATCTCGCCGGTGACGCGGCGAGCACTCCGTTTTTCCGGGGCCCAGTCACGCAAAGACGCCAAGACGCGCTGCTTGCCGTAAGCGCCAATCTGCCGGCCCAGCGCATAAATCACCAACAGCATCGCGGCCACATCCGCGTACCCGTTCCCGGTGCCGCGGACGAAGTACAAGGCTGACGCCGCCAGGCTAGCCACAATGCCGATGAGAAATAGCAACTCGATCGACATCTGCCCCCGGCGGATGGACCGCCAGGAGGCCACAATGAACTCCTGACTTAGCAGCAGGAACACCGGCAAGGCGATGAAGCACGAAGTAAGTTCCAGCGCATAGCGTTCCTCGCGAGTCACGTCAGAGCCATTCAGCGCCATGCTGAAAACCATGCCGTTCATCGCCAGGAAGGCCCCGCCGCCAATGCGCCACCACAACGACTCTGGAGCTTCGTCAATGCAGGAACAGGCCGAGATGGGCCGCGGCGCGTCGGGAGTCACGTCAACTAGCATCAGCTATTTCACCGGCGCGGCGGCAGGAGTCTCCGTCGCTGCTGGCGTTGCAGGTGCGGCAGGCGCAGCGGGAGCCGTCGCGGCAAACTCGTCCAATGCCGCCGACCGCCACTCGCCTTTGCCGGCCGTCTCTTTGCGAACCGCCGTCACCAGACTGATCGGAACGGGGTCGGCCTTGTTTCCCCACGATGCACGGATGTAAGTGAGTACTGCCGCAATCTCCTCGTCCTCGCGAATCTCCCAGGCTGGCATCTGCGAGTTATAGACCTTGCCGTCGACCACTAACTCCCCATTAATTCCCTTGAGAAGAATGGCGACGAGGCGGCGCTTGTCGCCCAGGACATACTCTGACCTGGCGAGCGGAGGATACGTGCCAGCGACACCCAGTCCGGACTCCTGGTGGCATTGGATACAGGCGCCGAATACTTCCTTCCCGAGCACCATCGGGTCCTGCGGCGGCGCAGTTGGGGGAATGCCGGCAATCGGTCGCTCTGAAAGTCCATTCGCTGTCCATTCGCCGCCATAGTAGCCCATGTACCAACCACCGGCCAGAAGTGCAAGGAAGCAACAAATGATATATGAAACAGGAGTCGGCGCGATGCCGTCACGCGGTTCCTGCATCTCACGCATCGCGGCCATGTGCAGCGTGAACACCGGATCGGCTTGCGGCTGCTGTTCCTCAGGATTCTGTTGAGTTGTGTCGCTCATTGGTTGGCCTCCGGCAGGGGAAAGGATTGATTCAGGCGCTTTAGGTAGGCGATTAACGCCCGGCCCCGATCCGTCGGGACGATATGCGTCACGCCATTCGATTGCTGAGGCACCTTGATCGCGTCGGCGGGCGCCGCCTCGCCAGAACGAACCTCCCTAAAGAAGTACTCAAAGCGCGGCATGATCGATCCCGGCGAGGTCAGTTGGGGGTTGTAGAGATGGATGGCGTGCCAATCGACTGAGGGCTGACGGGCACCGATGCTGGCAAGGTCCGGCCCCATCCGCTGTGTACCCAACTGATGCGGACGATCCATCAAATAGTCACGCGGGACACTGCGTCGAGTTCCCCAACCACGGCGAATGTCGGCGCCGTACCCTTTCATGCGTACCTGCTGGGTGTGGCAATAGATGCAACCCTGGTCGATGTAGATCTCCCTACCCCGGGCCTGATCACCAAAATATACTTCCGGATAACGAGTTCCATCTAACTTCACCACCGGCTTTAATGCCTGAAACTGCCAGTTCGGAATAATGACCAAGCCGGTAATCGACGAAGCGATCGTGAGAAAGATTCCGAATGCGAGAATAAATGTGCGGCTCATTACTTAGTCCCCCCGTTCTCGCTTTGCTTCTCCAACTCCACGAGTTTTTTCCAATCACGCTCCGTGTCCAGCATCGTCGGGGTCTTCCAGGTGTACTTATGCGGAGTGATAATCCGGACAAAGTTAATGAGAAAGGCGATTGTGCCCGTCAGAAGGATCAAGCCGCCCAGGGTGCGCAAGGCCAAGTAGGGAATGGTGAACCGAACGATGTTCAAAAACGGGATCGACGGATCGTTCATCATCAATCCTTGCCGGATGCCCGCGTAGCACATCGCGGTCACGTAGATCAACATGCCGACCACGGTGCACCAGAAGTGAATCCGGATCAGCCGAGCGCTACTCCATTCTTGATCCATGAGGCGTGGCATGCCGTAGTACATCATGGCGAACATCAGGGGCGCGAAGAAGCCGTACATCCCAAAGTGCACATGGCCGATCGTATAGTGCGTGAAGTGCGTTACCTCCTGGTGGCTGCGCAAGGCCTCCAGCGATCCTTGGAAGCTGGACAACGTGTAGATCATGGAGCCCATTACTGCAAAGCGCAGCGTGGGACTCGTCTTCAACAGGTGAAAACTTCCGAGCATGGTCATATGGTGATTAATGCCGATGGTGATCACCGGAATAAACATCATCAAGCTGCCGACTACGCCGAGCGTAATTGTCCAGGCAGGCAGGGGACCGCCGGTGAGATGATGGGTGCCGGCCCAGTTATAGAAAATCGCATTCGACCAGAAACCCAGCAACGACAGATGGTAGCTATGAATCGGTTTTCCGATTACCTTCGGAATAAGATAGTACGCAGCGGCAATGCCGGTAGGAGTAGCGAACAGGCCGACCACGTTGTGCCCGTACCACCAATTCGCAATCGCCTGCGCGACACCGTCCACAGCACCCAAATTCGTACAAGCCTCCGCAGACAGCACTAGGATGGGGAACCATACGGTCACGGCCATCAGATACCACTGCGAGACATAAGTGTGCTTCGTCACTTTTTTGAAGTACATCGTGAAGTTGGCGATCACGATGAAAACATATGGCACCACCAGGAGAGGCATGGCCCACAAAGGAAACTCAAGAGTCTCGACGCCGGTGGATTGCCCCATCAATACCCCGGCTGTGCCGAGAACCAAGCCGATATTGAAGACGACACCGCCAACCAGAAGTAAGTTGCGATAGGGCAACCGGACTTGGCAGAGACGCGCCTGCAACCAGAGTAAAGTGCCCGATGCGGCCAATCCGCCGAAACCATAGATCGCAGTGTCCCAGTGAACCGCGCGAATACGCCCGAACGTGAGCCATTCCATGCCGCCCAAGAACTCGGGCGAGTGTAATTTGATTGAACTGATCAGTCCGGCAATCGACGCGATGGTCAACCAGATCAAACTGGTGCCCCAATAAAGAACGATCACTGGCCGGCTGGAGCCGTCCACTTCAATGCGGGCTTCCACTTCGGGGATGACAACGGGGGGAATTGGTTGGGCAATCATCGCGGGGCTCCTGGAAAGCGATCGGTGACCACACCGATGGGCTCATCTTCGTCGAAGATCATCCGGGCGCCCTGCCGAAGATCACGAAACTCGCCTCGCTTGATGGCCCATGCCAACAGCCAGACCATGGTGATCCCGCTGATCAGCGCGAACGACCAGATAAACATGAAGACTCCAAACACGAAACAGTTCTCCTTTTCGATGCCAACCACTTCACCCTTCAGGGACCGGCCATTTTGGGGCCGGTCCCACTCAGGGTGGCGAACGCTAGATACTCAGGACGGGACAGGGCGACTCGCGAACCATGTCATAGAGCCGGGACCAGAGGCGCCCCACCGGATCCTGATCATGGCCTCGCCCGACGATGACGAGATCCGCCGACTGGCGCTCAACCTCTTCGCGCAGGCAGTTCGTGATCACTCCCTCCATCACCGTGATCGAAGCCGTCAACGCGAGTTCGCGTTTCAGGTCTTCCATCCGGGCCTGTGCATTGTCCATGAGCTGCGTAAGATAGGGGCCGTAGTCGAGATCCGAGCCGGGCAGTTGAGAATCGACGACATGCAACAGCGAAAGCTTCGCACCGAAGGACGCAGCCAGCGCCGCCGCGGCGCGCACAATCGCTGGAGCCTCTTCTTCCAGGCTGACGGCGCAGACGATGGACCGATACGGACCGGCGGATGCGGCATTCGGCAGGGCGTTGTGAGCTCCCGTCCAGACGGGGCAGCTCAGGTCGTGCAGCACCTTCGCGGTGACTGAACCCAGCAAGAGTCGGCGTAGGACGCCGCGGCCGCGCGTGGGCATCATGATCAGGTCTGTGCCCTGGCGCTGAACTTCAGTTCGAATCGCGAGCACCGGGTCGTCGATCTCCACAACCTGCCGGACCTTATGACCGGGAAACATTTCTGCTGCAAATTGGGACAGACGCTCCTTCTCGGCGGACTCCATGACTTCGGGAACGATGTAGCCAGCCGGCAGCGTCTCGCCGTAAAAGGCGATCGGCCAAGGGCAGGCATGAAGAAGAGTGATCTCACTCTTGAAGTGTTGAGCCATGCTGATGACCGAGGGGACAATCAACTTACAGGGTTCGGAATGATCCACGGGGAAGAGGATGCGCTTGAAGGGTATCATCGGAAAGAATTCTCCAATTCTGGTTCACGTTTCGTTAAGGCAGGGCCGAACGGGACTTCTCTTCTTCCCGCCGCTCCTGGGCGATGAGAATCGACACTTCCCGCAGACCGTTGGCCAAATGCTCTAAGTAATCATCTACCGAAAAGAGGCCGCACAGATGGCCGCTCGAATCCACCACGGGTGCCCGGCGCGCGCCGAGCCCCCGCATCCGGCGAATGGCGACATCCGCGTCTTCTTCCGGCCGAAGCGTAAACGGGTGGGCGCTCATCACGTCGGCGGCAGTGAGCCCCGCGGGTGGCAGGTCGAGGGCCAGAATTCCGACCACCAGATCACGATCCGTAATCATGCCAACGGGCCGCTGCGCCATCCCGTCCCGTTCAGTAACCACCAGAGCGCGAACGTGGCGGTTGCGCATTTCGCGAGCAGCGTCAACGATGGTGGCGGAAGTATCGACAGTCGCGACGTTGCGCGTCACGAGGTGCTCTACGGTCATATCGACCCAAATGCAATTCGCGGGCCAAAGAGAAACGTCGCAATTTACAAGGGTGGGCGGCCGCAGCCAGCTGACAGTTGCGCCAAGTCACACCGGCAACTGCGCCATTTCGCGCACTCCGCAGCTTACAGCAGGCCGTGCTTCTTCATTTTGTAGCGCAGCGCATCACGGCCGATGTTGAGCGCCTTCGCAGCCTGAGATTGGTTTCCATCGGCGACCGCCAGCGCCTGCTCCACCAGCAGCCGCTCCTGCTGGTCCAGCGCATTCACGCCGGAGTCGTCGGAAACCGCAGGCTCCACACGGGACCAAAGCTGGGGTGGCAGGTCCGCAACATCGATCAAATCGGACTGCGCCATGATGCAGGCGTGGCCGATGGCATTCTCAAGTTCGCGCACGTTTCCGGGCCAAGCATAGTTGGTCAAAGCCAGCCGGGCCCGAGGGGTGACGCCTGAAATTTTCCGGCCATACTGTTGGGCAAATCGGGAGATAAAGTGCGGGATCAGCAGGGGCAAGTCATCAGGCCGTTCGGCAAGCGACGGCAGCCGAATCTCGAGCATCGTCAGTCGGTAAAAGAGGTCTTCGCGAAAACGTCCCTTGGCGACTGCTTCCCGCAAATCGATGTTGGTCGCCGCGATCACTCGCACGGAGACCTTGCGGATCGTGAGTGAGCCTACCCGCTGCACCTCCTGGTTCTGCAACACTCGGAGCAGCTTGGCTTGCGTGGAAAGCGGCATGTCCCCGATTTCGTCAAGAAAGAGCGTACCTCCATGGGCATGCTCCACCAGGCCCACCTTGTCGGCGGTGGCGCCGGTGAATGCGCCGCGCACATGCCCGAAGAGCTCGCTCTCGAACAGCGTCTCGACGACGGCTGAACAGTTCAGCACCACAAAGTGACCTTGAGCCGCTGGACTCATCTCGTGCAGCGCCCGGGCCACCAAATCCTTGCCCGTTCCTGTCGGTCCGGTAACCAGAACCGTTCGATAGTGCGGCGCGATACGCCGCATTCGCGCAAAAAGGTCCTGCATCGTCGCGCTGCGACCGATCAGGCCCTGAAACCCGGTGTCGCCGGATTGGCGTCGCTCCGCTTCCACCAGCAGCAGTTTCACGCGCTCGCGGAGCGTGGCGATTGAAACCGGCTTATTCAAATAGTCGGCTGCACCTTTCTTGATCGCCTCAACGGCCGTCTCGGTGGTGTAGTGCGCCGTCATCAGAATGACGTCAATCGTAGGGTCCAACGCGACGACTCGCTCCAGCAGGTCGATGCCGGAAAGCTTTGGCATCACCAAATCCGTCAGCACGATTCTGGGCCGGTGAAGGCTAACCAGGCGCAATGCGTCCTCAGGGTCCTGTGTGGTGAAGATCGTCGCACCCGTCGGCCGCAATGCGGCGGAGAGCAGTTCCAAGCTTGCGGCATTGTCATCGACGATCAACAGCGAAATCACGCCGGGAACCATCCTGCGATCTCAGTCCGCAACGAAGCCAAGCGAACCGGTTTGGTGATGTAAGCCGTAAAGCCAGTGGCAAGGGCCTTTTCACGATCTCCCTGCATCGCACTGGCGGTAAGGGCAACGATTGGCGTGGTGGCAAAACCCGGATCCTGCCGCAACGCCGCAGCCACAGCGAAGCCATCCATCACCGGCATCTGCAAATCGAGCAGGATCAGGTCAGGCCGCATGGCCTGCGCCTTGGCGAGCGCCTCGCCACCGTCGGCCGCCTCAACCACGTAGTAGCCCTCTGCGGTGAGCACCGTACGCAGGAGTTCGCGGCTGGCGTCACGGTCATCGGCAATCAGGATCGTCTTCACCGTCGTAAACCATCCAGCGCGCTGAGAATGCGTTCCAGGTCTGAATGGCCCGAGAGTTCGAGAACCGGAGCCGGAAACCGATCGCTGAGGTCGCTCATCTCCGGCGGCACCACCACTAAGTCCGGTTGCAGGCGCGCGGCCAAGTCGACGCCCTCTCGCGCCAGTGAAGCTAGCGCCACTTGATAGCCCGCATGGTCCAGCGGCACAGCCAACCCATCCAACATCTGACGATCATCGTGGACAATCACCGCCAGGGGCCGTTCGCGCTTTGCTCGTTGGCTGGCCTCCAAGGGAATCGTAAAGGTGAAACGGCTTCCCCGCCCGGCTTCGCTTTCCAGCCAAAGGCGGCCACCGTGCTGCTCCACCAGCCGTCTGGTAATCGCCAAGCCTAGCCCCGTGCCTTCCTTCACGCCCTTCGTCGTGGACCCAACCTGATGAAAGGCATCAAAGACCGCCACTTGGTGCTCCGGCGCAATCCCGATGCCTGAATCTTCAACGTAGATTCGCGCGAACTCCCCCGCCTTACTCACCTCAATCCCGATCGTGCCGCCCTCCCCAGTAAACTTCACCGCGTTGCTCAACAGGTTGTATAGGATTTCCTTGAATCGGACCCGATCGGCATCGAGGCTGATACCATCCGTCACATTCACCCGCAAGCGTTGCGACTTCGCCGCGGCCTGCGGGCGAACTGTCGCCAGCACCTCCTGCAGTGCCTCTTCCAGCACGAAGTCCACACAGCGAAGTTCCAGCCTCCCAGCCTCAATCTTACTCAGGTCGAGGATGTCGTTGATCAGTTCCAATAAGTGGAGCGAGTCGCGATGGATATGCTCGACAAATCGACGCTGCGTGGCATTCAATTCTCCGTCCAGGCCCTCGGCGAGCAACTCGGAAAATCCGATAATGGTGTGGAGCGGCGTGCGTAACTCGTGGCTCATGCTCGCCAGAAACTCGCTCTTCAATCGGTTGGCCCGCTCGATCTCAAGATTGCGAGCTTCCAACTGGCTGTTTGTCGCCGCCCATTCGCGCGCGTGCTGTTCTTGTAGCTCGCGCAACCGCTCTTCGGTTCTCCGGCGTTCGGAGACGTCGCGAATGATTGCGGTCACGCGCCGCTCGCCCTCATACTCCACCGGACTCAGGCTAATCTCGACCGGAAAAAGCGAACCGTCCTTGCGCTGCGCCTGCAATTCCAGCCCGATCCCCATCGGCCGTACGGCCGGCGCGGCCAGATAGTCCGCACGGTGGGCGGCATGGTTCTGCCGGATGCTCAGCGGGACCAGCACCTCGACCCGCTGGCCCACTAACTCTTCGCGCGTATAACCGAAAGATTTTTCCGCCGCCAGATTCATCAGCAGGATGCGCCCATCCGCGCCAACTTCCAGAATGGCGTCCGGCGCAGCCTCCAGCAACTGATGACAGCGCTGCTCCGCACGGGCGGCAGCTTCAGCGAGTTTGAGGGCCGATTCAGTTGATTGAGCCATAGGCGTCAACGCCCTATCTTAGCTGATGGCCCCTCGCGTGCATTAGCGTGACTTCATGCAGACGATTTTGATTCTGTTCGCCACCCGCGAAGGGCACACCCAACGAATCGCCGACCGGCTCTCGACCGCCATTCATAAACTGGGGCACTCGGCGGACGTCGTCGATGCCGCCGATCCGCCCGATCGCTTAAACCTGGACTTGTACTCCGGCGTCATTGTGGCAGCCTCCGTGCATGCAGGGAAGCACGAAAGCGAAATCATCGAGTTCGTCAAACGTCACCGGCAGGAACTGGAGCGGCGTCCAGCCGTGTTTCTGTCGGTAAGCCTCTCCGAAGCCGGCGTGGAGGACGAGGATGCTCCCCCGGAACGGCGCGCCAAGGCCGCTGCCGACGTAGACGCGATGATCCACGCCTTCCTGGAAGAAACCGGTTGGGCGCCGGCGAAAATTCAGGCCATAGCCGGAGCGCTACTCTACACGAAATATAACTTTCTCATCAAGATGATCATGCGACGAATCGCGCAAGCCTCGGGCGGCTCCACGGACACATCAAAAGATCATGACTACACCAACTGGGCCCTCCTGGACCGGCTTGCCGAAGAGTTAGTGGGAAAATCGTCAATGTGAAAAACCTTTGGCTCTTCTGGCTCCTGGCGGCGGTTGGCTGGTCAGCGCCGAACCCGGCCCGCGTCGTCCTCATTGGTATTGACGGTTTAGGCTCGGTCGGCCTGAACGCCGCACTCAAGGCCGGCAAAGCGCCGAATATTCAACGGCTTGTCAGCCGTGGCAGTTGGAGCCCTGCTGCGCGCGCGGTGATCCCCACCGTCAGCAGCCCCAATTGGGCCACCATCCTGATGGGCGCTGGGCCGGAGCGTCATGGCATCACCTCGAACGAGTGGGAGCGCAACAAGTTTCAGATCCCTCCCGTCTGCAAATCCACCGACGAGATCTTCCCCACCTTGGTCGGCGTGCTGCGGGCGGCGAGACCCTCCGCCAAAATCGCGGTGATTCACGACTGGGAAGGCTTTGGGCGCCTCTTCGAACAACAGGCGGTCACTCAGAAGGCCCATCCCAAAGGGGCGAAGGCCACGGCGCAAGCCGCGGCGGAATATTGGAAGCAGCAACGGCCGGAATTGCTCCTGGTGCATCTCGATGACGTCGACCATGCCGGACATGGCATTGGCTGGGAGTCGCCCGAATACGCACAAGCCGTTTCAGAGGCCGACGGCTATGTGGGAGTCCTGCTGGCCGCGATCGCGGCGACCGGTGACGAAGCGACGACGCTGGTGGTGCTCACCGCCGACCACGGCGGACTCGGCAAGAAACACGGCGGCCTGTCACAAGCCGAAATCGAAGTTCCGATTCTGTTCGCCGGACCTGGGGTCGCCCCTGGAAGGGTCTTTCGCCGCGTGC
Source organism: Bryobacter sp. (assembly GCA_022843605.1). Lineage (GTDB taxonomy): Bacteria > Acidobacteriota > Terriglobia > Bryobacterales > Bryobacteraceae > JALHNI01. The sequence goes on along the minus strand of JALHNI010000001.1, from coordinate 35,545 downwards.
TGGGCAACATCGACATTGCCCCAGGCATCATCCACCTTCTGGGACTGAAGCCGCATCCCTGCTGGACCGGCCGCGCCCCGGACTTCGCGCGACCCTAGCGGCGATTGATCAGCCACAGCACCAGTGACAGGACTACGCTCAGCAGCAGCGACGTCACCACCGGAAAATAGAAGGCCGTATTCTTGCCCCGGATGACAATGTCGCCCGGCAAGCGGCCCACGCGAAAGCCCATCTCCCAAAGCACGCCCAGCAGCAGGAGCGCGACGCCAGCGAACATCAGGAGGCGGCCCGGCGTCATTTCTTGGTCGAGTACGTACGGCCGCGGTGGGCACCCACCAGTAGCTGGAAGATCCGATGGGCAATCAGTTCATGCAGGTTCAACAGCTCCTTATTGGCTTCGAAGATGGCGGTGGCGTCGCGGGGATCGCAGGGGCCTCCGCCGGCGCGCAACGCCGCAGATGCCTCCTGCATCACTTTGTCCGCCATCAATTCGCCCGCCATTTCCCACAGCGTAATGAAACGGTCCACCGCGGTCGGAAAGCTGACGGCGAAGACGCCCCAATTCGACGTCGTGCGCGGCGGCTTGTAGTCCAGATTGAAAGGGCCGTTATAGCCATGGCTGCGCAGCAGAACCAAGACATTCAGCCAATCCAGGGGATTCACCAGGCCGACGGCGATGTCGACGTCATGCTTCAGCCGGTAACCGTCGTTGATGTCGAAGTGCCACAACTTACCGGCCATCAGCGCCCGCGCCAGTGCGGCGCGCGGCGCCCCGCCCCACATCAGCTCATGCAGGTACTCGGGATTGAGCCCCACCATCTCTGGATGCGTCAACAGCCCTGAGTTGATCCAGGTAAGCATCGCGTCGGACGTCGGCAGCAAAATCTCGCCCTGCGGCTCGAAGGGCTTGGCCTCCATGCAGTGCTTTAGCGTCGGACGGCCCTTTTCTTTCGCGATCCGGATATCGGCCTCGCACGCGTGGTTCATGCCCTCGGCGTACCAGGTAAGTGTCTGCACCTCTTCCACCGCGCCTTGCGTGAAGTACCCCAGCGAACCCGGCCAATACACTGCGAACTCGGCACCCAACTCATGGCCGATCGCCACCGTGTTCTCCATCCGGAACTTCGCGTACTCCCGAATCTCCGGCGACTCGGAAGCCGGCCCCCCGGCGAACACCGCGTGGTGGAACGTCTCCGTCGTCACCATGGAGCATTTCAGGCCATGCTTCTTCAGCGATTTCCTGATGCGCCCCACCGTCTCCCACTGCGCATCCTTGCCGACCTCGTCATAGGTCAGCACGTCCGTGTCGTGCGTACACCAATAGCCAATGCCGATCTTCTCGTATTCGGCAATCACCGTTTCGAACGGCACGGCGTGACGCGTTGGCGCGTGAAAGAGCGCGTGGCCCTCATAGGAGGCCGCCCATTGGGGCCCCGTAATGTAGTGTTTTCGCCGCTGTTTGGGCTTGTAAGCGCCTCCGCAGGCATCCATCAGCCGGGCGACAAGGGCCTGCTGGTCACGGGGTTTCACAGGTTTCATATGCTTTCGATCATAATAGCCTGAGATGAGCAACGAACATGTCTTTGCGCCCCCAGCGGCCTTCGCTGCGCAAGCGCACGTCAACGGAATTGATGCCTACCGCAAACTGTACGATCAAGCGGCCACTGCCCCCGACCAATTTTGGGGCGACCTCGCGCGCAAGGAACTCTCCTGGTTCCAACCCTTCGATACCGTTCTGGACTGGCAGCCGCCTTTCGCCAAATGGTTCTCCGGCGGAAAGATCAATGCGAGCTACAACTGCCTCGACCGTCATTTAAACGAAGGCCGCGCCGACAAAGTCGCCATCGCCTTTGAGGGCGAACCCGGCGACGAGCGCCAGATCACCTATCGCGAACTGCATCGCCTGGTGGTGCGCTTTGCCAGCATCCTGAAGGCCCGCGGTCATCAGGCCGGCGATCGCGCCATCATCTACATGCCCATGATCCCGGAAGCCGTCGTGGCCATGTTGGCCTGCGCCCGCCTCGGCATTACGCATTCTGTGGTCTTTGGAGGATTCTCCGCGGAAGCCCTGAAAGCCCGCGTCGAGGATCTCGGCGCGCAACTCGTGCTGACCGCCGACGGAGGTTGGCGGCGAGGGAAGAAGATCGCCCTCAAGGCCACCGTCAACGAAGCGTTGGAAGACTGCACCACCGTCCGCGACGTCATCGTCTATCACCGCACGGGCGGCGAAGTGAACATGATCGAAGGCCGTGACCATTGGTGGCACGAGCTCGAACATCTGGCCAGCGACGATTGCCCAGCCGTCCCGCTCGACTCTGAACACCCGCTCTTCGTGCTCTACACTTCGGGGACTACCGGCAAGCCGAAGGGCATCCTGCACACCACCGCCGGCTACCTGCTGCACACCACTATGACCATGAAGTGGGTGTTTGACCTCAAGCAGAGCGACGTCTACTGGTGCACGGCCGACATCGGCTGGGTCACCGGCCACAGCTATATCGTTTACGGCCCCTTGTCCGCCGGCGCCACCAGCGTGCTGTACGAAGGCGCCCCGGACTTCCCCCAATACGACCGCTGGTGGAGCCTGATTGCCAAGTACAAGGTCAACACCTTCTACACCTCTCCCACCGCCATTCGCGCCCTGATCAAACAAGGCGACCACTGGCCCAAGGCGCACGACCTTTCGAGCCTCCGTCTTCTCGGTTCCGTTGGTGAACCCATCAACCCCGCCGCCTGGAATTGGTATCACCATGTCATTGGCGCCGACCGCTGCCCCATCGTCGACACCTGGTGGCAGACCGAGACCGGCGGCATCCTGATTGCCCCCATGCCCGGCGCCGTTCCGCTTAAGCCCGGTTCAGGCACTCTGCCCATGCCAGGCATCATCGCCGAAGTCGTCGACGTCCATGGCAAACCGGTCGGCGAAAACCGCGAAGGCTTTCTGGTGATCAAACGCCCCTGGCCCGGCATGTTGCGTACGCTCTGGGGCGACCCGGAACGCTATCAGGAAGCCTACTGGTCCCGCCTGCCCGGAATCTACTTCACCGGCGACGCCGCCCGTCGCGACCAGGACGGCTACTTCTGGGTGCTCGGCCGTGTCGACGATGTCATGAATGTCAGTGGACATCGCTTGAGCACGATGGAAGTGGAAAGCGCTCTGGTGCACCATCCCGCCGTGGCCGAAGCCGCGGTGGTGGGCAAACCGCATGAGATCACCGGGCAGGCCGTGGTGTGTTTCGTGTCGCTCAAGGCCGGCCATTGGAATCACGAGGAACTCGGCAAGGAACTGCGCGCTTGGGTCGCCAAGGAAATCGGCTCGTTTGCCCGGCCGGAGGAGATCCGTTTCACTGAGTCCTTGCCGAAAACACGGTCGGGCAAAATCATGCGGCGCCTCCTGCGTGAACTGGTCACGTCGAATACGGTTTCCGGCGACGTCACCACCCTGGAAGACTTGGGCGTCCTCACCCGGCTTGCCGCCCAAAATGACGACGAGGCATAGAGACAAAAATGTCAGTTCCCGTTACTACCCTGGTCAACCATTTCGACTACACCATCTGGGCCACCGAGAAGATCCTCGACTCGGTGCACCAGCTAAATGATGAAGAGCTGCGCCGCGATCTCGGCGTCTCGCACCAAAGCGTGCTGCACACCCTGCAGCACATCTATTACGCCGATCGCGTGTGGCTCTCCCGGCTCGCCGGCCGTCCGGCCAGCACCTTCGCCGACGATGGCGATGGCCCCGACCTGACAGAGCTTAGCGCGGCTTGGCCGGCGCTACTCAAGGAGTTCCGCGACTACATCGAAGGCCTCACCGAAGCCGCCAATCACGACCTGTTCACCTACAAGAATCTCGCGGGTCTCGAAATGTCGATTCGCCGTTGGCAGGCCATCCTCCACGTCGTCAATCACGCCTCGATTCACCGCGGTCAAGTGGTATCCATGCTGCGGCAGTTCGACAAGCAGCCGCCTTCGACGGATCTGCTGTATTTCTACCTGCGATAGCCGTCCAGGAAGCCGGACCTAGAGCCTTTCCCCCTCATTTGCACTCGGGCTTTTCCCCCTTCTGGGGCGACTAAAGTCAGGTGGCCGGGAGTCCGATAGATGAGGCTATGGATGGCTTCCTCTGGGTATTCTTTCCGCTCTTCATCGCGGTCGGCTCCGCGATCCTGGCGATCTACATCATGCAATCGCGCATGGAGGTCGCCGTCTCGAAGGAACGCGAGACGCTAGCCGAGGCACGCGCGATCATCACGTCCCAACACCGGACGATGGAAGAACGCGTCAGGGCGACGGAGGAGGAGACCAAACGCAAGTCGTTTGACGAGTTCCTCTCGGACTTCCGAGTGGAGGAACGCCACTATATGCGCGAGTCGAAGTCGCTATTCCTGAACCGCAAGTCAATGATTCTGCAGGAACGGCTCTTCTTCCGCAATATTCCTCTCTCGAACTGGGTCGAGCACGAGATGGTGGTGGAAGATGGCGGAGATATTCAGAAACTGGCGAAGGCTTGCTCTGTGTTTAGCACCCGGTCACTCGAAACGGCCACCACGCCCGGCGCTCCTCAAATCGGCACACCCAAGATCGCCACCAAGAAAATGATCGGCCGCGCCTAAACGGGCGGAACCTTTTCGCCGGGGACGGTGTCTACCCAATCAGGTGTAGACTGAGGTAAATTCGATGCCGAATGCTCCCCTCAATTCGATCCTTGGCTATTCGGGTGCCGGCCAGCCAGACGCTGCGGCCCTGGACGCCTACGCCCAAGACGCCCTCCTGATTGAACGCCTGCGAGCCAATGAGGAATTGGCCTACGAGGAATTGATTAAGCGATTTGAACATCCGGTATACAACTTGGTCTATCGTCTGCTCAATGACCCCACCGAGTCCGCCGATGTCGTGCAGGAAGTCTTTTTGAAAGTGTTTCGCAAGGTGGATGGCTTCCGTGGCGATTGTTCGCTGAAGACCTGGATTTACCGGATTGCGGTGCACGAAAGCTATAACCAGCGCCGCTGGTTTCGTCGTCACCGGCAGCAGGAGACGGCGCTTGAAACCGCGGACGAGCAGAGCGTCAGCTACATGGATGTGTTGCCCGATCCTGGTCCGTCGCCGTTCCAAATGACCCTGGACCATGAAACGCGGGAACGGATCGAAACAGCTCTGCAGGAAGTGAAGCCGGTGTTTCGCGCGGCCGTTATTCTGCGCGACATTGAAGAGCTCAGCTACGAGGAGATTGCGGCCATTCTGGATACGAACCTGGGAACGGTGAAGTCTCGCATCTTGCGTGGCCGCGAAGCGGTACGGAGGCAGTTGGTGGCCGAGGAAGCGGCGCCGGCTATGGTGTGGGCGCCGGCAGGAGGAAACTCGTGAGCGATCGAACCGCGCAAGTGATTGAGTCCGCGTTGCACGCCTTGCCGAAGCGCGTCCCCCCCAGTGACCTTTCTACCCGGCTGCGGGTGATTGCGTCGCGCGAGCGGACCCGCCGCAACATCTTCTCCTCCATGCAGTCCGCGGCCGCCCACTACCGTGATCGCGCTTGGCTGGTCTTTGAGAATTTGGCCCGTCCGCTGGCCATTCCCACCGTCGGTGGCTTGACGGCGGCGGTGATCTTGTTCAGCGTCGCCGCGATGAACTACCCTACCTTGGCCCACGCCAGCACCACCGATGTGCCAACCGTGCTCTACACGGAAGCGTCCTTCAAAAACATGGGGCTGTTCCCGCTCGACACTGAAGAGGTCGTGATCGACCTGACGATCGACGAGACCGGCCGCGTCCTTGACTACGCCTTCGTCGACGGCGGCGTCCCGATTCAGAACGACAAGCAGCTTAAGAACAAGATCGACGCCGCACTTTTGTTTGCCGAGTTCGTCCCGGCTACTTCCTTCGGCCAGCCGATTCCGGGCAAAGTTCGGCTCTCGTTCCGGCGCGGCCACATTGACGTGCGCGGCTAAATGCCGCGTAAGCTTGGCCAGCACTTCCTTCGGGACGCGAACATCCTCGCGCGCATCGCCGCTGCGGCCTGCGCCGAAGGCGTGCCCACCCTCCTTGAGATTGGCCCCGGTCGCGGTGCCCTGACGGCTCATCTGGTGCCCTTGTGCCAGCGTCTCGTCGCGATTGAAATTGACCACGACTTGATCGCGCCACTCAAAATCCGCTTCCCGAATATCGAAGTCGTGGAGTCCGACGTTCTGGCCGCCAACCTGGCCGACTTCGGGGCCACCGCCGTGGTCGGCAACCTGCCGTATTACATCACTTCGCCCATCATTGAACGCGTACTGGAGGTCCCAGGCCTCTCCTCTGCAGTCTTCCTGATCCAACGCGAAGTCGCCGAACGGATCACCGCCCGGCACGGTAAACGCGACTACGGCTACTTGAGCGCCATCACGCAGTTGGTCGCCGACGTGGAGTTGCTCTTCACCGTTCCGCCAGGGGCGTTTTCACCGCCCCCCAAAGTGGATTCCGCCGTGATTCGCTTGCGGCCCAAAGCCAGCCGTCCCCCAGACTTTGAAGCCGTCAAACGGTTCTTTAGCACTTGCTTTCAGCACAAGCGCAAGACCTTGCGCAACAACCTTCGATTGCTTTATCCTGCCATCGAGCGCCGCCCGGAAGCCGGTCTCCGCGCTGAGCAGTTACCGGTCGATAAACTGATGGAGTTGATGGTGGCGGTTACTCCGGCCGTACCTGTCGTTTGTACGGATCCTTCAGATACTTAGCCGCTTCGGCCTGCGCACCTTGGGTGTCGTCCTTGGTACGGATCGCCAGATTGTATTCATTCACCGCACGCTCGCGCTGATTGGTGATGTCGAAAATCTGGCCCAGATTAATGTGCGCCCACACTTCAACCCATTTCGGCTCCAGATCGCCGTTGAGCGCTTCGCGAAACTCGTTTGCTGCCGACTGGTAGTTATTCTGCAGGAAGAACAATTCCGCCACCCGGTAGTGCGCCAGCGAGCTATTCCGGTTCACGTCGAGCGCCTTTTGATACTCTTTCAGCGCCTCACCGAACTCGTTCACCTCGGCGAATTGCTCACCCTTCTTGATGGCCACCGACACCCGAATCGGATTGGACCACCGCAACACTTTGCCGCTCGGGTCAAGCGTCACGCGCTGAGGCTTGCCGAAGGTCTCCACCGCGAATTCGCTAGATGAGCCGATCACTTCGACGGTCTTCATCTCCGGATTGCCTTCGGTCTCGATCTTCAGTTCCACCGGCATGCGGAACGTGTCCAAATCGTTCACTACCTTGCCGTTGATTCGGAAGCCCTTCGCCGTGCGAAAGACCGTGTACTCCAGCTTGAATTCCGGCGCGCCCTGGGACTCAATCCATTGAATGAAAAAGTACCCCAGATCCTGGCCCGCCAGTTCGCTCGCCAGATTCTTGAACTGCTCGGTAGTCACGCTCTTGCCGTTGTACTTCGTCGCCAATTGTTTCAGGAAATCCCCGAATACTTTATCGCCCATCACCAAACGCAGCATGTTGTACACTGCGGCGCCTTTGCCGGCCGTCGCGGCATTGAACTCAGGTGAATAATCTTCCAACCGCGAGGTCTGAATCAGCGGCGGCTGATCCACGGTCAGGGCCTCGATATAGAGGTCGCGGTTCTCAGATTCCAGCGCGCCCGTACCCACCGTATTCTCGAGATAGAGCGCCTCCGTATAGCGCGCGAGACCGTTGGTGATCCACAAATGGTTGCGCGTCGCCGCCGAAACCGTGTTGCCCCACCACTGACGCGCCATCTGATTCGTCAGCAGCCGTGTGTTCACGGTCGTACCCATACCGCCAGGCGAAAGGAATACCAAGCCCGGCGTCGAATAGCCCGAAGGCGCACCCTTCTCGGTTTCCACAAAAGTCAGATTGGCAGCAGGAGCGAGACCGAAAAAGCCGGTCAACTGCGTCATCACCTTGCCGGCTTCGTCACCGTAAGCCTGGGCCATGGCCTTCGCCTCGCGCAGATAGAATGACGAAGTAACGCCTTGCGCGCTCACCCGCTGCGGCTCCCCTTGCACCAGCGCGATGTTTCCCGGAAAACCGGGCGTCTTCGTCTCAAACGACCAAGCCGTGCCGGCTTTCGACTCCAAACCGTTCGATAGCACGCGGAAACCGTCCGGCGCGGTCACCTTCAAATTCATCGTGTAGCGATCCGCCGTATAGCCGTTAATCGGGAACCAGCGCGCGGGGTAGAGCAGGAACGCATAGTCGTTCTTAATCGACGCGAACCGGATGCCATACACGGGCGACTCTTCCTGGCCCGCCAGCACCCCGTCATAAACCAGACGAATTGTCGTCGAGGCGTTCTTCGCAATTGGCCGGGGCAACGCCACAGAAATCTGGAATTCGTTCGGGCCCTTCGTCACACCCAGCTTGGCGCCAGTTTCATCCGTGGCTTCTTTTACCGACAGCGCGTCGTTGAAGTCAAGCGGAATGGTGATCACCCGGTCGTCCACGGCCGTAATTCGAATTTCCACCGTGGCCGACAGCGCCTGCGTCCGCGGATTGATCTCGGCGTTAATGTTGTAGTGCTCAACGTTCACCGCCGCCGAGCGGTTCGTTTGGGCCGACACCGTTGAGGCTGCCAGAAATAGCACGAGGAAGAAATTACACATGTTCAGTCAACATACCGCTCACGATATCGGCGGCTCTTTCTATTGGATCATGGCCCGTATTGAGGAGCGTAGCTACTCGCGCCAAGCCAGCGCGCATCTGTTCAAGTTCAAGCGGAGAATCGAGCAACCGGGCCGTCTCGGCGGCCAGGCGCTCACCGGTGGCTTCGTTTTGCATTAACTCGGGCACCAGCATTTGGCCCGCAATCAGGTTGGCCATCGTGAAGTAGGGCGTGCGCACCAGCAGTTTGCCTAACCCCCAACTCGCTGAATTCACTCGGTAAAATGTCACCATCGGGGTACCCAGCAGCGCCGCTTCCACGGTCACCGTTCCGCTGGCAGCCAGCGCGACGTCAGCAGAAGCCAACAGATCTCGCGTTCGACCCTCAATTACCTTCACGCTTCCTTGGATGGATGCCGAGGCTAACTGGTTTACAAAAAAACCGTGTCCCAGCGAAGGAACAGCGCCCAGAACGAACGAGATAGGACGATTTGACAGTTTTTTGACGGCGTCCAGCAGAATCGGCAGGTGCCGCCGGACCTCCCCGGGCCTCGACCCCGGCAGTAGCGCCACCAAATGACGGTTGTCCGGGATGCCCAATTCGCCGCGAAATTCAGCAGTACTCATGGTCCGCTTTACCTGGCTCGCTAACGGATGCCCGATATAGTCCGTCGGAACTCCCCGCTCACGAAACCAGGCCTCCTCGAAAGGGAAGATACAAAGCAGGCGGCGAAGATCCCTCGCCATCTGCCGCGTACGGCCGGATCGCCAGGCCCAAGCCTGCGGCGCCACCAGGTAAACCACCGGGATTTTCCGCTTTGCCAGTTGGCGAGCCACCCGCAGATTGAAATCCGGGCTATCGGTCAAAATGGCGAGCGCCGGCTTCTCATCATCGGCTGCGCGGATTAGCTTTCGATACTCCGCCCAGATACCTGGGATGTGCGTGATGACCTCGAAAACTCCCACCACATGCAGCTTCCCGGCGTCCATCACCGGCCGGACTCCCGCCGCCAGCATCCGCGGTTGCGCGCAGCCGAAAAAATCCAGCCCCGGATCGCGGCGTCGCAGCGCTTCCACCAACGCCGAGGCATAGAGGTCGCCCGAGGGCTCACCCGCGGAAATCAGAATTTTGGCCATCTAAGGAACCAGGGTGAGCACACGCTGCCAGACAGCGTCGATGTCATCCCACGTACAACCGAACGTTCCGATCGCCCACCGAATCGTGAACTTGCCGTCCACCGTTGTTTGCGAGAGAAAGGCAAAGCCCGAATCGTTTATGCCTTGCACAATGGCGCGCGTCTCTTCGTCCGACGATTTCAACCGGAAACAGACCAGCCCCATCGTCACCGGCGCGGCGAGCTCGAATCGCTCATCGGCCACAATCAGCTCGGCCAAGCGATGGGCCCAGGCCACATGATTCCGAATCATGCGCACAAAACCCTCGTGCCCGTAGTAGCGCATGGCGAACCACAGCTTCAGCGACCGGAAGCGCCTGCCCAAAGGCAGCCCGTAATCCATCAGATTCACCAGCCGCGGATCTTCCTCATACTTCAGGTAGTCCGGCACGAGTGAAAATGCCCGGCGCACCACATCCGGGCGCCGAGTATAGAAACAGCTCAGGTCGACGGGCGTGAACAGCCACTTGTGCGGATTCACCACCATCGAATCCGCGCCGTCGACGCCATCGAGATAGTGGCGGAACTCCGGAACCACGGCCGCCGCGCCGCCATACGCCGCATCCACGTGCACCCAAAGGTTCTCCTCTCGCGCGACCCTCACCACTTCGGCCACCGGATCCACGCTAGTGACACCGGTGGTGCCAACGGTCGGCACCACACAGATGGGAATGCGCCCCGCCGCCCGGTCTTCCCGAATCGCCTGGGCCAATGCGGCGGGCTTCAGCCGATACTGGTCGTCGGCTTCGATCCGGCGCAAGTTGTCCAGTCCCACGCCGAGCATGATGCAAGCCTTATCCACCGACGTGTGCGCCCATTGCGAGCAATAGACGGTGAGCCCCACGGGATTCCCTTGGGCCCGGCTGGCCGGCACCACGAACTCACGCGCCGCGGCGATGCCATGCAACGTCGAAATGGACGCCGTATCGAAAATTTCGCCGAACCAGCCGGGTTTCAGCCCCATCCAGTCGATCAGCCACGCCAAGGTTACTTGTTCGAGTTCGGTTCCCGCCGGCCCGCTCTTCCACAGCATGTGCTGCATGTTGAGCGCCGCCGTCAGCGCCTCCGCCAACACCCCAGGCGGGGAGGAGGAAATGGCAAAAAACGAGTGGAAGCGCGGATGGTTCCAGTGCGTCACCCCAGGCATAATCAGCGCCTCAAAGTCCCGCAGGATCTGCTCAATGCTCTCCGGCGCTTCAGGGCCACGGGCCGGCAGGGCATCCACCAACGCGCCCGGCACACTCGCGGGCACTACCGGATACTGCCGGATGTTGGCTTGATAGTCAGCGATCCAGTCGATGATGGCGTGTCCGTGGCGGCGGAACTCGTCGGGCTGCATACCCTATTATTTCGTAGCAGCCAGCATCCGGGGCAGATATTCGCCAAACCACGCATCGAATGCGTCGAAGCTGGCCGGAGGAATCGCATAGTTTCCCTCGGCGAAACCACGCAGCCGTACCGCGCGCTTCAGCGCTACCGGCACCGGAAACTTATCGAGCCAGGAGATCGCCTCGCTCAGCAATAGGTTCAGCTTCGCCACCTCAGCCGCCTGCCCAGCCATCGCCGCTCGCTCCATCGCGCAAATCAGTTCCGGCAAGGCTCCGGCGACGCCGCTTACCACTCCATCGGCACCCGCCAGGCGCGCTTCCCCAAACACGCAATCGTTGCCGATAATCAGCGAAAAGGTGTTGGTGACTCGCAACTTCAGCAACCGCTGGTAGTAGGCCGGATCGCCGCTCGAATCCTTAATGCCCGCGAAACGCCCGGTCGCGAGTAACTCGCACGCAAGATCGATCGGGAGCGGAGTGGAAAAGAACGGAATGTTGTAGAGGAACAGCTTGGCGTCGGGCAACGCGTCGGACAACTCCAGATAGTAGCGGCGAATATCGTCAGCGCTGTAGCGGAAGTAGTAAGGCGGCATCGCCAGCAAGCCAGCTGCACCATAGTCAAGCGCCTGCTCGCCGATGCCGATCGTACCGTCCAATGAAGAATGCGTAATGTTCGGCAACACCGGCTTCTGGCTGCGCTTCATGGCGAAGCGCATCAAGTGCAGCCGCTGCTCATAGTCGAAATGCACGAACTCACCGGTGGAGCCCAGAATACTGAGTCCGGTGATCGGCGATTCATTCAGAAAATCGATCACGTCGAGTGTCGCGGCGATGTCGATTTCGTGGCCGGTTTCGCGCCGCGGTGTGACGACCGCCGCCCAGACGCCCGAAATTGGCGCGGCTGAAAACGGGGGATTGACGGTAGAATTGGGGTCGCTGATAGGCATTTAGGTTACAGGAGCAAAGTCAGAATGGACCTTCACCACACTATAACCTCTTCGGGACGGCAGTTTACAAGAAGAGCGTTTTCTGCCACTGCGAGTAGCTTCTTAATCGCTACTCCTCAGCAAGTGCGCGCTGTCGGCCCTGAGAAGTTGAAGGCCGGCGTCGTCGGCTTCGGCGGACGAGGACGCCAAGCCGTCGTCGATCTTTTGACCGGCGACCCGCAAGCCGAAATCCACTACGTCGGCGACCTGTTTGAGGACCAGCTGGAAACCAATCTCGCCTGGCTCCGCGACGCCAACCGCCATCCCAAGATTCAGAGTCAGATCAAAGTGACGCCCGAAACCCGCTTCATGGGCTTCAATGCCTTTGAGAAGGTGATCGCCTCCGATTGCGACCTCGTCATCCTCGCAACCCCTCCCGGCTACCGTCCCCAGCATTTCGAGGCGGCCATCAAAGCCAACAAACATGTCTTCTGCGAGAAACCCTTCGGCACCGACCCGGTTGGCGTGCGCAGATTCATGGACGCCGCAAAGGAGAGCGAACGAAAGAAGCTCACCGTCGTCTCCGGCGCCCAGCGTCGCTTCCAGAAAGAGTACGTCGAGACAGTGGCGCAGCTACAACAAGGGAAGCTGGGCGAGATCCGTGCGCTCTATGCCTACTGGGTCGGCACTCCCGTCATCCAGCGGCCCAAAGGCCGCGACCCCAAGTGGGGCGACATGACCTGGCAGCACCGCAACTGGTACAGCTTCGTCTGGATCAGCGGCGACCAGATCGTCGAGCAACACCTGCATAACCTGGACGTCTGCAATTGGGTGATGGGCAATCAGCATCCGGTAAAGGTCGTGGCCACCGGCGGCGCGGTCTGGCGCCCTCGCGATGAAGTCCACGGGAACATCTATGACCACATCTCCGCCGACTTCGAGTATGCCAACGGCGTTCGTCTCTCCAGCTATTGCCGCCAGTTTCCGCGCGGGCTCCACACGAAGATCGCCGAACAGATCGTCTGCGCCCAGGGCCAATCGAATGGCCGCGACCTCGGCACCCGCGACTCCATTAATCCCTACGTCGCCGAGCACATCGCCCTCACCAAATCGATTCGCGGCAGCGGACCCTACATCAATCACGCTATGGCCGTGGCCGAGTCCACCATGACCGCCATCATGGCGCGCGAATCCGCTTACTCCGGCCGCGAAGTTACCTGGGATCAGATCATGGCCTCCACCCTGGACCTGCAGCCCAAGGCCTTCGGCTTCGACGAGAAAATGACCGCGCCGCCCCTGCCGGTTCCCGGCGAATATCAGTTCAAGTAGACTGCCGCTGCTCCAAACGCAGTGGCTGTTTCTCCCAATACGTCAGTGACCGCCATAGCCACTCCGCCGGACCAAACCGGAAATGGCGCAGCCAAATGGGGCTCAGCACCAGATTGATACACCACATGCCCAGCACCACCCAATACAGTTGATGGCGCTCCAACTTGGCGAAATAGCCAAGTCCATAGCCGTTGAAAAATAGCGTCAGCAGGATCGACGTCAGCAAGTAATTGGTCAACGCCATCCGGCCCACGGCCGCCAGCGGACCGGTCAGCCAACGCAGACCGGCCTTACAGGCGATCATGACCAGGCCGACGTAAGCCAACGCCACCAGCAATCGGCCCGGGTCAGCCGTCGAGCCGAGATAGGTGAAGTACTCAGGAATCCCGAACCCGGAGCCCAGCCACTTCTGAGCGGCCCAGTAGTTCAAAGGAGCGCCGAGCCCCAGGCCCACGGCAATCAGGAGACCATAGAAGCCATAACTCTTTTCCGCGCTGAACCACCCCGCCTTCGCCAGGCCCATGCCGAGAATCTGCATGGCCAGCACATCAAGAAACATGAACTGGAAAAACAGGGTGAACTGGAGCAAGGCCGCTTCTCCCGAACGCTGAACCAGGTTTCCGAGCCAGCCCCCGCGATGGATGGCGATCTCCTTCTTCACTTCTTCCGGCGCCGGCGCGAAGAGCTCGCGCAGCCCCGTCCATTCCGTGATCGCCTTCTTCTCCTCCGCGGTCGGATTGGGTTTGCCCTCGGCTGCTTTCGCCTTTTGCGCCATTTCGGCTATGCCGAAACCCGCGCCGATACCTTGCAGCGAATGGAGCCCCACCAGAACCAGTCCGACGACGATCAGCGTCTTCGGCCTCAGGTTCCGCAGGGGGAATAGGAGCAGTCCGATCACGCCGTAAGGGTAGAGGATATCGCCCGCCCAAATTAGATGTGCATGAATCAAGCCAATCACAATCAGCCACATCGTCCGCCGGTAGTAGATGTCCGCAGCGCGGATCCCGTCACCGCGTTCTTCACTGTGGGAGAGCAACAACCAGGCGCTGGCTCCAAACAGCATGGAGAAGATGCAGCGCATTTTGCCGTCCCAGAGGGTAACCGCAAGCAGCCAGGTGGCCAGATTGATGCCATCGGCACCACCGGCAATTGCCGGATTCATGTAAGCGGCGAAAGGCAAACCAAACGAAACGATGTTGAGCAGCAAAATACCCAATAGGGAGAATCCGCGCAGGCTGTCGATGGCGTCAATGCGATTCATGCGCTATATAGTAACGCTTCTTTATTGTGGACAATCGTATCCACATATAGTATTTTGGATTCGAGCCTATGTTTTCGCAAACCGTCGAATACGCATTGCGGGCCATGGTGGTGCTGGCTTCGCGGCCCAGTTCCCCCATCACGACGCACACCATCGCCACCGATTCCCGCGTCCCGGCCGACTATTTGATCAAAGTCCTGCAGTCGCTGGCCCGGGCCGGTCTGGTCACCTCGCAACGCGGTAAGAACGGTGGCCATCTCTTGACGCGGACAGCTCGCGAGATCAACATCCTCGAGATCGTCAACGCCGTGGACCCGATCTGCCGCATCAAGACGTGTCCGCTCGATCTGCATGGCGAGAATCTCTGCCCGCTGCACCGCAAGATGGACGACGCCCTGGCGTCCACCGAAAAAGCCTTCCGCTCCACCAATCTCGCCGAACTGCTCGTTGGCCCCACGAAGGACCGCCCGCTTTGCCTGGAGGAAGAAGCATGTCACGCCTAGTCGCCGCCGGAATCGCTCTCAGCGCCGCGCTGCTCGCTGGCCTCAGCGGATCCTACGTCCTCCCCCTGGACCACGAAGCCATCCTCTATGAGAAGACGCCCGTCACCGATCCGGTTTGGCTCCTGCAACAGAAGTTGGATCGCGGCGAAAAGACGCTCCGTTATCACCCCGACTGGGGCTATCTGCCGGCCGTGCTCGACGCCCTGAAGGTACCCCTCGAATCGCAGGTGGTTGTCTTTACCAAAACCAGTCTGCAAGCCCCGCGCATCAGCCCGCGCAACCCGCGTTCCATCTACTTCAACGACGCCGTCTCCGTAGGTTGGGTGCCCACCGGCGAAGTGGTGGAGATCGCCGCCCAGGATCCCAAACAGGGCGTGATCTTCTACACGCTCGACCAGGTGGAGGTCACCAAACCCCGCCTGAAGCGGCGCGACGATTGCCTTCAATGCCATGCCACCGGCGCGACACTTGGCGTCCCCGGCCTCGTGGTGCGCTCCGTGTATCCGGAACCCAGCGGCATGCCCCTTTTTCAGGCCGGTGGCTTCGTCACCGATCATCGCAGCCCGATCAAGGAACGCTGGGGCGGGTGGTACGTCACCGGGAAACACGGCGACCAACGGCACTTGGGCAACGCCTTCGCCCGCGATCGCGAGCACCCCACCAAGCTCGATACCGACCAGACTCAGAACGTCATGGACCTGAAGTCGCGCTTCGACACCGGCGCCTTTCTCACCGGCCACTCCGACATCGTCGCGCTGATGGTGCTGGAGCACCAGACGCACATGACCAACCTCATCACCCGCGTCGGCTTTGAAACCCGCATGGCCATGCACTCCCAGGAATTGATGAACCGTCTCTTGAACGAGCCGGCCACCACCGTGAGCGAAAGCACGGAGCGGAGGATTCGGTCAGCCTGTGAAGAGATGGTGGACTACCTGCTCTTCGTAGACGAAGCACGGCTTACCGCCCCCATTCAAGGCTCCAGCAAGTTTGCCGAGGTCTTTGCCAAGCAGGGACGACTGCGGCAGTTCGACTTGAAGACCCGCCTGTTCCGTTACCCGCTCAGCTACATGATTGAAAGCGATGCCTTCCGCGCACTTCCCACTGAGGCGTTGCGGCGCATTGAGCGGCGTCTGCAGGCCGTACTGGATAGCTCTGAGGCAAAATACGCGCGGATCTCGGTCGAAGATCGGCGTAACATCCGTGAAATCGTAACCGCCCTACCCTGGCCGAAGCAAGCAAAGCCTTGACGGACGCGGTAGAATACTAATTAGAGAAACATCTATTCTCTCCCCGCCAGAATTTAGAACCAAGCCGGTTCTATTCACGATCAATTCATCCCCGTCGCCGAAAATGAGTTTATTCCGTTCGCGGAACTGAGGATGCGTAACAAAACTATGAAACAAGGCTATCTGATTGATATGGATGGAGTGGTGTACCGCGGCTCAGCGCCGATTCCGGGCGCCGCCGAATTCATCCGTTTCCTCCAGGAAACAAACACTCCCTTTCTTTTTCTCACCAATAACTCCGCGTATACCCCCATTGACGTAGTTGCTAAGCTACGCAATTTCGACATTGATGTCGCCGTGGAGGATATCTACACTTCTGCCGTCGCCACTGCGGAATTCGTTCACCGTCAGAAACCGCGTGGCACCGCGCTGGTCATCGGCGAGGGCGGTCTGCTCACGGCGCTCAGCGATGTCGGCTATGCCACCAGCCGCAAGAATCCGGATTACGTCATTGTCGGCGAAGGCCGCGTCATGAACTTCGAAATGATGGAAGACGCCCACCGGGCCATCGCCAATGGCGCGGGCCTAATCTCCACGAATTCGGATACCTGGTGCCCCACCGATTCCGGCCCAAGGCCCGGATGCGGCGCCATTGCCGCCTTGCTGGAATCCGCCACCGGCCGCACCGCCTACCACGTCGGTAAACCCAATCCCTTTATGATGCGTGCGGCGCGTAAGCGAATCGGCTTGAGTACTGATGAAGTCATCATGATCGGCGATACCATGGAGACAGACATTCGCGGGGCCACCGACTTAGGCTTCCAGAGCATCCTGGTACTTACCGGCTCAACCACTCGAAATTCTTTGCGGGATTATCCCTTCCGCCCGGGACGTGTTGTCGAGTCGATTGCCGAGTTAGTGCCGGAAATGGCGTTCGCCTAACTGGGGCGCGGGGCGCGAAGGAGATTTCCTTCGCGCCCTACTTGTATAACTTAGCCGCATTCCGAAGAAACGCCACAAAGGCCTCAAGTGGCTTCGATATGTAGTGCCGCTCCAGCCGGATAAACCCAATGCGCCGTGTCGCCTTCTGATCAATCGGAATTAGCCGGCAGCCTTGCGCGGATTGCCGCGCCATTTCCGGCAAGATACTCACGCCGAAGCCGGATCGAATGAGTTCGAAGATACTCGCAAACTGGTCAGCCTCAAACTGTCCGGCAAACTTTACCCGCGCCTTCTGGCAAACAGTGAGCGTCTCGTCCCGCAAACAGTGCCCTTCCTTCAACACCAGTAATCGCTCTGTCGCTAGACGCCGCAGATCGACGCTGACGGATTCAGCCAGGGGATGGTCCTCCGGTACCGCCAGCGAGAGCGGCTCACGAAACAGCTCGCTCATCACCAGACCTTGCCCTTCCACCGGCACGCTCAAAATGGCAATATCCAGCACGCCGTCCTGAATCTGTTCAATCAGGTCAGGAGTCGTCGCCTCCCGCAACTGCACGTTCACCTCAGGATAGGCATTGACGAATTGCCGCAACCGCGGCGCGAGGAAGTAAGGCAGGATCGTCGGAATCGCACCGATCCGCAAGTCGCCGCGCACCCCTTCGCGAAGCGAGTCCAAAATCAGCGGCAGCGACGCCGCCTCCTCCAGCAGTGCGCGTGCCTTCGGCAGCAGAGCCTCGCCCAGTGGCGTCAACTCGATCCGGCGGCTCAGCCGCTCGAAAAGCGGCGCGCCCAAGGACCCTTCCAGCTTCTTGATCTGTTCCGACAACGAAGGTTGCGCCATGCCCAACTCTTCCGCCGCGCGCGTGAAGCTGGCCGTCCGGGCCACCGCGCAAAAGTACTCGAGGAGGCGCAAGTCAATCGCGCGCGGGGGCAGGTGCGGGTTAACCAGAGGATACTTGCTAGCCATAGGCAGTGACGATACTCCCCATAGTCTCAATCGCATTTACCTATGTCAAGGAAACCGCTACGCTGTGAGTAGATAAGCGAAGTCTCTCACCGGAAGCGCACCCCAAACGCGCAAAAAGGACCTCCTCCGGCACCGGCTATCAACTGCGGCTCCTCCGGCCGCGATAGCCGGTTTTTTTATGTCTAGCCGCCGATCGAATGCATCGGCCGCGGCGGCGGGACAAAACGATTGGTGTTGATTTCGTGACCCAGCCACTTGTCCCGTACCGTTTGCCGGATCGTGGCAGCGATCGCCTCGTCGTTCAGCGTTCCCGCGCGCAACAAACCCTTCACATCCGTCTCATCGATCGCGAAAAGGCAGTAGCGGAGCTTCCCGTCCGACGTCAGCCGCAGACGATTGCAGTTCAGACAAAACGGCTTCGAAACCGATGCTATAAAGCCCACGCCACCCACGCCGTCCGTAAACCGGAACTCCGTCGCTGGCGCCCGCGGATCCGGATCCGGCACCGGCTCCAGCGGACCAATCTCCCGCCGCAGCATCTCCAGCATCGTGTCCATCAACAGCACCCGTGAGCGGTCCCAGATGCTCTGGTGGTCCAGCGGCATGAACTCGATGTAGCGGATCTCAATGCCATGTTCTCGGCCGAAGCGAGCCATCGGCACGATGTCAGGCTCGATCAAATTCTTCACCGCCACCACATTCATCTTGATCGGCCCGAAACCCAACGCCTGCGCTTTCTCGATGCCCGCCAGCACCCGGGGCAAGTCGTCACGCCGCGTGATCTGCTTAAAGCGTTCGCGGTCCAGCGTATCGAGATGCACGTTCAACCGCCGCAATCCAGCATCGTGGAGCGCCTGCGCCTGCTCCGCGAGCAACACGCCATTCGTCGTTAAGGCAATGTCGCGAATGCCAGGAATCCGGTTCAGCGCGGCGATCAACACGTGCAGGTCTTTCCGGACCAGCGGTTCGCCGCCTGTCAGGCGAATCTTGGTGACGCCAAGGTCCGCCGCAATCCGCACCATCCGCTCAATCTCTTCGAAGGTAAGGATCTCGCCGCGGTCAACGTACTCTGCGCCTGTCTCCGGCATGCAATAGAAGCACCGGATGTTGCAGCGATCGGTAACCGAGATTCGCAGGTTGTCGTGCAGCCGGCCGAAAGTGTCGAAAAGAGGCTCGGCGGTGGACATCTCCTTCAGTTTAGCTGTTCGGCCTACAATCAGGGGATGCTCGGTACGCGATTGCTGCATTCTGTTTCTTACGCCGGATTCTGGGGTCAGGACGCCCTGGATGTTAGCGCCTTCGTCGACCATGCCGCCGACCTCGGCTACGGCGGCGTCATGCTCATGGCCAAGCGCCCCCACGTCTCGCCGCTCGACTTCGATACGGCCCAACGCGCCGCCCTGCGCGCTCAACTCGACAAACGCGGTCTACGCGATCTGGTCGTCGCCGGCTACACCAATCTCACCGCCGACCTGGAACACGCCGAAATCCCGCACCGCGAATTTCAAATCGCCTACATCGTCGAACTCGCCAAACTCACCCGCGACCTCGGCGGCGAGCGCCTGCGCATCTTCACCGGCTACGAAAACGCCGCGGCCCCTTATAGCGCCCAGTGGAAACTGATCGTCGAAACCCTGCGCGAAGCCGCCGGACGCGCCGGCGACCTTGGCGTCACCCTCGGCGTTCAGAACCATCACGACATCGCCGTCGGCTGGCAGCAATTCGAAGACCTGCTGCTCGCGGTTAGCCATCCGCACTGCCAGGCGATGTTCGACGCTTGGGCCCCTGCCTTGCATGGCGCAGATCTGGCTGAATCGGCGCGCTGCCTGGCACCGCTCACGATACACACCACCGTCGCCGACTATCAACTCCGTCCCCGCTATCGCTACAACCCGGCATTGGTCAACTACGAACCCGGAACCCCGCTCGTGCAAGCCGTGCCCATGGGCGAAGGTTTCATTGACTACCGCACCTTCCTGAGCGGCCTAGCCGAAGGCGGCTCCCACGCCTCAGTTGCCTATGAGATGTGTTCGCCCATCCTGGGTGGCGGCGCACGAAGGAACCTTGATCTCTACGCCGAGCGCTTCCTCGAATTCATGCAGGGGCTACAATAGAAGCGTGATCAACCGTCGTACGCTGCTACTCAGTCTTCCTCTCCTCTCTGTTC
Organism: Bryobacter sp.; assembly: GCA_022843605.1. Taxonomy (GTDB): domain Bacteria; phylum Acidobacteriota; class Terriglobia; order Bryobacterales; family Bryobacteraceae; genus JALHNI01. Next base: position 15,122 of record JALHNI010000001.1, on the reverse strand, counting down.
TGCGGGCCGACGATCTGACGACGCGCCTGCGTGTCGAAGTGAAAACCAAAGGCGGCAACCCCATTGACCGCGCTTCCATTGTGGTGCGCTTCATTGAAGGCCGCTCCAAAGCGAAGCTCGGCAAGAAGATCATCAAGAGTTGGGAACTTCGCACCAATCAGGAAGGCTGGGCCAAAATCCCGCCCATTCCGCAGGGCAAACTCCTGATTCAGGTGATCGCCAAAGGCTACAAGACGCACGGCGAGACCTACGACGTAAACGAAGAAGAGCGCACGATCGAGATCAAGCTCGACCCGCCACAGGACCAACACTCCGTTCACGGCCCGATGCCCAAGACCTAGGGCCGAAACAGTCGCAGACCGCGAAATCGGGCGAAATCGCCGTCGAGCGTGAAAAACTCGCAGCCCCACTCAATCGCCAAAGCAGCCAGCCAGGCGTCAGCAACGATGTTGCCCCGCGAGTTCGTCTCCTCGCAGAGTCGCGCAAAAATCCCCCAATGCCGCGGACCCGGTTGCACCAGATGGCAATGGTTCGGCGCCATCACCGCCCCGCAGTATTCCAAGGCTTCCACCACAGTGCTGGGACGCACAAAGACCCTGGGATGCGTTGCCAGTCGAACCACCGAACTCAGCACCGGCGGAGAAATCGCGTAGGCGGATTCCCCGTTCACCGCACCCTCCAGCCAGTCCCGGCATACTCGGTGATCGGCGCTATCCTCGCGAAACGCGTGGAGCATCACGTTTACGTCGGCCAGGATCAAACCCGCTCTTCCATCAAGTCCAGCATTGCGCCACTATCGTTCAGGTCCACACCCGGAAGCGTGCCGCCGGCATTCCGGCAGAGCGGAATCTCAATCCGCGTTTTCCCAACCACCGGGTTCCGCGCCATCACCAGCCGCAACCCTTCCTCGATCAAAGCCGTCAAGGTCATACCCCGACGCTGAGCCTCACCCCTGGCATGATCGAGCAAACCCTCGTCAAGCCGAATCGTCGTTCTCGCCGGCGCCGGTCCCATATGTCTAGACATACAGGAATTATGCTCACCGGTCAAGCATTTTCTTAGCCACCGGCGGAGGAACGGTCGAACTCCGCCCACCGGCCGCAATATCCGGCTTGGCCGCAAGTAGAAATCGGGGATCGATCTCTTTCTTTTTCAACAAAATACCAGCCACGTGCTCCCCTAACGCCGGTCCGTGCTTGTACCCGTGCCCCGACCCTCCCCCCACCAACCAGACATCCTTCTCGCCCGGATGACGATCAATTAAATAGTCGCCATTTGCCGTATTTTCGTATTGGCAAACTTCCGTCTGGGTCAGTGGCGCCGCCGCCAGGCGAGGAAACCGCCGCTTCAGATAGGCGCGAACCCGTAGCACCGAAGCGGCCGGCACCAAACGCTCCTGTGTGTCAGGATCCACCGTCACGCCATGTCGATCCGGCGCCAGCTTGAAGCCGCGATTCTCCAGGTCCGGCAGTCCATAAATGGTGTCTCCCGCATCGATCCAGGCGGGCATCTTCGCCGGCCCGAACGAGCCATCCGCTGGGGCGCCGAAATAGAAAACCTCCTGCCGCGTTGGTTGAATCTTCTTCCCCAGCACTTCCGGAAACAGTTTCCGCAGCCAAGGCCCACACGCATAGATCACCGTCCCCGCGTTGATCGTCTCCCCGTTCTCCATCTTTAGCTTGGTCCGCTCACGCGACACCACCGCGCCTTGCCGGTAAGCCAAACCCTGCTTTACGCTCTCCCGAACCACCGCTTGCACCCCGCGCCGGGCCATCAATCCGCCGGCCCGCGGTTCATAGAGCCCCCAAGTCACCGGACCCAGCTCAATCTGCGGGTATCGCCGCCGCAATTCCGCCGCATCCAGTCGCTCGTAGGGAATCTTGAGCCGGTCGAACACCGGAATATTGGACTCCGTAAAGGTATCGCCGGGCCGCGCCATCCAAAGAAAGCCGGTCTCGTGAAAAAGAGTCGGATCAATCTTGGCGTAGAAGTCCTTGTACAACTCCAGTGACCGCCAGGAGAACTGCGTGTAGATCTCGCGATCGCCGTAACCCATCCGAATGATCCGGCTTTCGCCGCCCGAACTGGCCCGGTTGTTCGCCGGACCATACTGGTCCAGTAGAATCACGCGCTGGCCCGCCTGATGCAGAGTGCGCGCAATCCAACTGCCGAACACCCCCGCGCCCACCACGGCAAAATCGAACACCACGGGCGGCACCACCTGCGCCATCACTGCGCTGGACGACAGCAATTTCCGCCGCGTCAAGACTTCTTCCCGCCCCACTCTTCTTTAACCCGGGCCGCCACCCGTCCAGCCGACCGGTCCAATTGCTTTGGCGTCGAGTCCTTCGGCCGCTCGAACGTCGACCACAATAATCGCCTCGACTTCCGGTCAACCAAAAACAGCGTACCCTTGCCGCCCGACAGACTCGTCGTCACCGGACGATCGGCCGTCACCACCGTGCTCGACCCCTTCGCAGGCTCGTCCTTGTTTTCGGCGGCTTCCCGCTTCTGGCTCGCCACGTCATAGACATCCAGACGCGCCTCCAGGCCCTCGCCCAAACGATCCGTCAGGATGGCATCGGCACGATTCGGATCGGCCACCACCTGAAACAACCCCAACCGGATCAAACGGTTAGCCAAATGCTGGTGATAACCGCCGCTCATCGGCATAATGTAGACCGACTGAACCTGATTCAAGTTCGCGTTCGGTTGTGCGAACGCGAGGGTGATGGCGCAAAGGCCAAATGCAGCAATTCTGAACATAAAAAAGGCGTATCTTTCTGTCAGTATGACGCGATTGAGGCGGCGAAAAGTCGATTCGTGCTACCTTACTGGTTTCGTCCCTTGTACAACGGCCAAGCGATCACCGTCATCATCCCCTGTTTGAACGAAGAAGAGGGCGTGGAGCAAGTTCTCCAGCGCATACCCCAATTCGTCGATCAGGTCATTGTCGTTGATAACGGCTCCACCGACCGCACCGCCGCCGTCGCCGAACGCTACGGCGCGTTCGTTATTCGCGAGAACGTCCGGGGCTACGGCCGCGCCTACAAACGGGGCTTCTCTCACGCCACCGGTGACATCATCGTCACCCTGGATGGCGACCACAGCTACCCGCCCGACGCCATCTCCTACCTCCTTGAGGCCTTCCGGCACCTCGAAGTCGATTTCTTAAACGGCTCGCGCTTCCCCGTTCGCGATCGCCACGCCATGAGTTTCAAGCACAAGATCGGCAATCTGATCCTGTCCTTGGCCATGTCGATCCTCTACTTCCGCTGGGTCCGCGACTCGCAAAGCGGCATGTGGGTCTTCAAGCGCAAGATCCTCGAAAAGATGACCCTCGAAAGCGATGGCATGGCCTTCAGCGAAGAGATCAAGATCGAAGCCCTCAAGCATTCCGGCATCCGCTTCGAAGAGATCTCCATTCTCTACAGCTCACGCCTCGGCGAGATCAAGCTCAACCCCTGGCGCGATGGCTTCCACAATCTGTGGTTCCTCGTGCGCAAACGGTTTTCTTAACCGTGCGAGCATCTAAGGCAAGCCACTGCCATGAGCCTTACCTTGACTAGACACGAGCGCACGCATCCTCACTCAGCCTAAAAGCAAGCTACGTCTAGTTTCGATCTCAAGTCGCTCGCGCGTTGGCTCCACAACTTCGCAGCCGCTCGCTTCGAACGCTGGAGGAACCGCGCCTCGGCCATGATTTGTATAGAAGGCAACGGCGAGCTAGAGAAAGTCCGCCGGATACTGTCGCACGCCATGGTCAACCGTTAACAGCGGCATCCCCTCTGCACGGGACTGCGCAATCAACAAGCGACCAAAGGGATCGCGATGCCACGGGGGAGTTTCTCGAGTTCTGCTAGGTGCGCCGTGCGAATCGGTAGCAGGCTAATCCGGTTCTTTTCCATCTGGCGAACAATGTACTCAGCAGCCGGCGCAGGCGTTGGCAACCGTCCTACACCCAACTTGATCAACATCTCCCAGATGCTCGCGACGCTCAGAAAAAGATCGCTTCCGTCATCTAGGAACCGCTCTGCATGACGTGCGGAGAGGCGAGCATCGCCCGTGATCGCCCACAAGAAAACGTGGGTGTCCAGGAGAATGTTCAACGCTCGAACTCGTTCAACACTTCTACCGGCAAGGGCGCATCAAAATCGTCCGGCACGACGAAATCACCTTGCGCCCTACCCAACTTCCGGCGCATCGGCGCGGCTTCCACCGGCGTGAGCCGAACCAGACGGCGTCCGGAACGCATGATGATGACCTCTACCTGCCAGTGCCTGCTCTAACAGCCGCGACAAGTGATTTTTGGCCTCGTGAACATTCACTTCCGTCATGACTAACTATATGACTAAGTCCCCTAATTTAGCGCTTCAACCGCGACACCGGGACCAGCGAGTTCTTCGAAGCCGCATCCGCTGTCTGCACCCGGTCGCGCAATTCGACGTTCAACTGCGTCACGAACTGCTCAAAATGCTGCTGCATCGCCGACATCTTCTCCCGCATATCGAGGATGATGGCGACCCCGGCCAGGTTCACGCCGAAGTCGCGCGTCAGCTTCAGGATTACCTCAAGGCGTTCCAGATCGTCATCGGTGTACATGCGCGTGTTGCCGTCGCTGCGCGAAGGCTTCAGCAAGCCCTCCCGCTCGTACATGCGCAACGTCTGCGGATGGATCTCGTATTGCTCCGCGACCGACGAAATCATGTAGGCCGCTTTTTGCCGGGTCTTGGCCATAAACTACACCTTTGTCCAGAGGTCACGGCGAGGGTCGTCCTCGGCGTGGAGCTTGGCGAGTTCCCGGAATAACTCCCGAGTTCTCTCGTCGTTGGCCGGCGGAGACTGGATCTCCACCTCGACAATCTGATCGCCGCGCGTGTTCTTGCGAGAGTTGAAAATGCCCTTTTCCCGGAGGCGAAACTTTTGCCCGCTCTGGGTCCCTTGCGGCACCTTCAGAATCGCGCGCCCATCAATTGTCGGAACCTCGATCTTCGCGCCCAACACCGCTTCCCACACCGTCACCGGTACCTTCACGTCAATGTTGTCGCCTTCGCGAGCGAACAAAGCGTGCTTCTCCACGCGAATCGTAATGTAGAGGTCACCCGCCGGGCTACCGCCCTGCCCCGCATTGCCTTTGCCCGCCACTCGCAGACGGCTGCCGTCCGCCGCACCGGCCGGGATCCGAACTTCCACCTGCTCCGGACGCACCGTACGGCCTTCACCGTGGCAACGTGCACACGCATTCGTCAAGCGGCCTTTCCCCTGGCATCGCGTACACGGCACGTTGAACCGCATGGCCCCAGCCATTTGCGTCACTTTGCCGCTACCCGTGCAATTCGGGCAAACGCTACTGCCGGAACCCGAGCCTGAACCCGCACAGGTATCGCAAATCTCATGGCGGTTAATTGTCAAGCGGACCTGCGTCCCCTTAATCGATTGCCAGAAGTCGATATTCAGCGCGTATTCGAGATCACTGCCGCGTTCCGCACGCGACTCCTGCTGGCGTCCGCCGAAAAACGAAGAGAAAAAGTCCTTGAAAGTCCCGCTATCCTGCTCCCCACCTGGAGCGCTGCCGCCCGGCGGGCGTCCACCCGCACCCTGTTGGCGCTGCTGCTCGGCGAACAAGTCGTCGAAATCAAAGCCACGAAAGTCGAACCCGGGTGGCGGTTGAAAACCACTGCCTCCCGGTCCGCCTGGCCCCCCGGGACCCATGTTGTCCGCGTAAAAGCCGTGCGTATCGTAAACCTGGCGCTTCTTGGCGTCGTTCAGAACATCGTAAGCTTCCTGAACGCTCTTGAAGCGCTCTTCCGCATCCTTGTCCCCTGGGTTCAGATCGGGATGGTTCTTCCGCGCCAGCTTCCGGTAAGCCTTGCGGATCTCATCATCGGTGGCGCCACGCTTGACACCCAATAGCTCGTAGTAGTCCTTCTTCTTGGACGCCATGTTGCCCTTCCGGTTCGGGGCGCGAGCTCAGTGCCCGCGCCCCAAGGCGTTTGCCTACTTCTTGTCGTCGACGTCCACGAATTCGGCGTCCACCACGTTGTCCTTCTTCTCGGACCCCGGAGCCGCGCCTTCCGGACCAGCGCCCGGAGCCGCTCCCGCCGCACCCGCATCCGCCGCCGCGCTCTGTTGGTACATCGCCGCCGCCAGCTTGTGGCTGGACGTCGTCAACTTGTCCTTCGCCGCGTTGATCTCGTCAAGGTTGCCACTCGCGATCGCCTTCTTGGTTTCCTCAAGTGCGGCCTCCACGTTCTTGGCATCTTCCTCGGAGATCTTCTCGCGATGCTCCTTCAACATCTTCTCGACGTTGTAGACCATCGCATCGGTCTGATTGCGCGCCTCGATCAGGTCACGCTGGCGCTTGTCGTCCGCCGAGTTCGACTCCGCGTCCTTCGCCATCTTATCGATCTCATCCTTCGACAAGCCCGACGAAGACGTGATCGTGATCTTCTGCTCGTTATTCGTCGCCCGATCCTTCGCCGTCACATTCAAAATGCCGTTGGCGTCGATATCGAACGTCACTTCCACCTGCGGGATGCCGCGGGATGCCGGCGGAATGCCCACCAGTTGGAAGACGCCCAACATGCGGTTATCGCGGGCCATGGCGCGTTCGCCCTGGTACACCTTGATCTCCACCGAAGTCTGGTTGTCCGAAGCCGTCGAGAACACCTCGCTCTTGCGCGTCGGGATCGTCGTATTGCGCTCGATCAGCTTGGTGAACACGCCACCCAGCGTCTCAATGCCGAGCGACAGCGGCGTCACGTCGAGCAACAGCACGTCCTTCACTTCGCCGCCCAACACGCCGCCCTGAACCGCGGCGCCGATCGCCACCACTTCGTCCGGGTTGACGGTCTTGTTCGGATCCTTGCCGAAGAAACTGCGCACCAGTTCCATCACCTTCGGAATGCGCGTGGATCCGCCCACCAACACCACTTCGTCGATCTTGTCTGGCGTCAAACCGGCGTCGGCCAGGGCCTGCTTGCATGGACCCATCGTCCGCTCCAACAAGTCCGACACCATCTGCTCGAAGCGCGCCCGCGTGAGCTTCTTCACCATGTGCTTCGGGCCCGTTGACGGATCGCCGTAGATGAACGGCAGATTCAGTTCGGTCTCGAGCAACGTCGACAGCTCGATCTTGGCCTTCTCGGCCGCCTCGCGCAGACGCTGCAGCGCCATCTTGTCGCGCGACAGGTCCACGCCCTCTTCGTTCTTGAACTCCTGAATGAGCCAATCGACAATGCGCTGGTCAATGTCGTCGCCGCCCAGGTGCGTGTCGCCGTTGGTCGACTTCACTTCCACCACGCCGTCGCCCACTTCGAGGATCGAAATGTCGAACGTGCCGCCGCCCAAGTCATAGACCGCGATCGTCTCGTCCTTCTTCTTATCGAGGCCGTACGCCAACGCCGCCGCCGTCGGCTCGTTGATGATGCGCATCACCTCCAGGCCCGCAATCGTGCCCGCGTCCTTCGTCGATTGCCGTTGCGCATCGTTGAAGTACGCCGGAACCGTGATCACGGCCTTCGACACCTTCTCGCCCAGATAGCTCTCGGCCGCTTCCTTCAGCTTGGTCAACACCATCGCCGAAATTTCCGGCGGGGACTGCTTCTGCGTACCAATCTGCACGCGCGCGTCGCCGTTGTCGCCCCGGATCACCTGGTAAGGAATCCGCTTCGTCTCCTCACCCACTTCCTCGAAACGCCGTCCCATGAAGCGCTTAATGGAGTAAATGGTATTCTCAGGATTGGTGACCGCCTGGCGCTTCGCCACCTGACCCACCAGACGCTCCCCGCTCTTGGTGAAACCGACAACGGAAGGCGTGGTTCGTCCGCCCTCCTGGTTCGGAATGACAACTGGCTGGCCGTTTTCCATGACGGCAACAACCGAATTGGTCGTTCCTAAATCGATGCCTATGATCTTGCTCATGAAGACTCCTCGTTTTTCCTCAAACTACCTGATCTCGCGGCTCGTCACCCAGTTATCAAGCTGGATGGTATTTGCATTTAGCCTAGCTGTAGTATCAAACTTTAGTCCTTCACTGTCAAGTTGCTTCGCGCAAGAACCTCTCCTCGTCGCCGCCGCCTCTGACCTCTCCCGCCTCCAACCCCTTTGGCAACAACAGTTCCCCGGCAATGTGACCTTCACCTTCGGATCTTCCGGAATGCTCGCCCGTCAGATCGAAAACGGCGCCCCCTTTGACCTTTTCCTCTCCGCCGACGAAGCTCAAATAGACCCCCTCCTCAAGAAAAACAAAGTCAATTCCGACTCCCGCCAGATCTACGCCATCGGCCGCCTCGCCCTCTGGTCAAAGTCCGGCAAATTTCAGAACCTGAACGACTTAGTCAACGCCCAGCACATCGCCATCGCCAACCCACTGCACGCCCCCTACGGACGCGTGGCCAAGGAAATCCTGGAACGCACCGGTCTTTGGAGCAAACTCCAGGACAAAATCGTCATGGGCGAGAACGTCCGCCAAGCTCTCCAATTCGCCGAGTCCGGCAACGCCGACGTCTGCCTCACCGCTTTCTCGCTCGTCTACGATCAGGGCGGCATCCTCATCAGCGACGAGTTCCACCGCCCCCTGCGTCAAATCGGCGTCGTCGTGAACAAGTCGAAGCGTCGCAAGGAGGCCGCCGCGTTCCTCGACTTCCTCCTCAGCCCAGCCGGCCGCGCCATCTTCGCCACCCACGGCTTCAACCTCATGCCCGCGGCCCCCAGCCTTCGGAGGCCCTAGAACCTTGAACCCGTTCGACGATATCGCTGACGGCTACGCCAAACATCGCCCACCGGTCCACGCGGAGATTCTGCGCCGTGCCATTGTCCCGCGGGTCGGCTACGCGCTCGATGTTGGTTGCGGCTCCGGGATCTCCACCCTGGCGCTGAAGGAGTTCGCCCGGGAACGCATCGGTATCGATCCAGCCGCCGCCATGGTCGATGCCGCCCGCGCCGTCGATCCCGATGCCCGCTTCCTGGTCGGCCCCGCCGAATCGATTCCTCTTCCCGACGCCTCTCTCGACCTCATCACCGCCGCCGGCTCCCTCAACTACGTCGACCTCGACCGCTTCTTCCCCGAAGCCCTGCGCCTGCTCAAACCGTCTGGCAAACTCCTCGTCTACGACTTCAGCACCGGCCACCGAACTGACCACAACTGGCTCGCCAAATTCATCGAACGTCACCCCTGGGCTCCGCACGAAGCACGCCATCTCGATCCCCAGATCCTGGCCACTGCCGCACAAGGCTTCTCGCTTGCCCACTCCGAGCAATTCGCCGTTCGCCTCACCCTCACCCGCGACTTCTACTTGGCCTACATGATGACCGAAACCAACGTCGCCTATGCCATCCGCCAGGGTGCTCATCCCGATGACATTCGCTCCTGGTGCCACCAGACCCTGTGGCCGGACTCCCAGGCTCAAGTCGACTTCCCCGCCTACTACGCTCTTTTACAGCCCTCAACTAACTCGGAGTAAGCTGTAACCCCTAGATCAATATCCACTTACAGAGATATTGAGAATCACCCCTCACTCACCACCCACCCCCCTCCCGCCCGGCTCCCCAACCGTGAAATAATGCAGCCCATGTCTATCTCCCGTCGCCGGTTCCTTGCCACCGCTGCCACCGCCCCCTGGCTTGTCGCCTACCACCAACTCGCCGCCGCCGAAAAAGGACAGGCTCGCATTCGCGACGTCCAGACCATGGTCGTCCAGGGCGGACGTACTTACCTCCTCGTCAAAATCATCGCCGACGACGGCACCTTCGGCATCGGCGAAGCCTACGGCACACCCGGCTTCGGCGTTCGCGAACAGATCATGTCCCTCAAGCCCTGGCTCATCGGCAAGGACCCGCTCGAGATCGACACCATCTACACCATGCTCGGCAAAGGAGCCAGCAGCCTCAGCGGCACCCGCACCGACGGCTCCGCCCACAATTTCCCGCGCGCCGCCTCCGGCATTGAAATGGCTCTCTGGGACCTCGCCGGCAAGATCCTCGGCGTTCCCTCCTCGAAGCTACTCGGTGGCCGCTTCCGGAACAAAGTCCGCGTCTACGATCACTCCGCGCCCAAAAACATGCTCGACAAAGCCTCCTGCCGCGAGTGGGCGCAACTGGTCAAAGCCGACCCCTCCGGCTTCACCGCCCATAAGTTCGGCTTCCCCCACACCAACGCCGCCAACGACAAAGCCCGCGACGCCTCCAACCGCGTCCTCACCACCAAAGAACTCATCCAGGTCCGGCAAGGCTTTGAGAACGTCCGCGAAGCCATCGGTTGGGATCACGACATCATGGTCCACTGCCATTGGGAATACGACCTCCGCACCGCCATCCAGATCGCCGAAGCCGTCGCGCCCATCAAACCCATGTGGCTCGAAGATGCCCTCCTTGTGGACTACACCGACTCCTGGAAACGCCTCTGCGCCAGTTCCACCGTCCCCATCTGCATGGGCGAAAACCTCTCCCGCCGCCAGGGATTTAAGGACTTCATCCTCAACCAGGGCTGCGACATCCTGAACCCCGATCTCCGGAACTCCGGCGGCTTCCTCGAAACCAAACGCATCGCCGACATGGCCGACGTCTTCGGCCTGCCCATGTGCACCCACAACACCGCCAGCCAGATTCACACCTACTCGAACGCCCAGTGGGCTTCCTCCATCCGCGACTACTTAGTCACAGAAACCGTCACCGGCAAAGGCGGCTGGATGGACCAGTTGCTCGTCCTCGATGGCCCTTACATTCAGGACGGCTTTATCCGCGTTAGTGATCGCCCAGGCCTCGGCCTCACCCTCAACCAGGACACCGTGAAAGCGCACCTCGCCCAGGGCGAAACCTGGTGGGGTTAAACGCCTGGGGCTGAATGCCTAAGTCACGCGGTCCAGCTCCGTGTTACGCGTCTCCGGCAAACGGAAGACAATCACCGCCCCCAGCATGAAGAAGCCGGCGTTCATCGCCAGGGCAATGCCCAGGCCTTGCGCGTCGGCCACCGCTCCCACCAGAAACGGCGCCAGCGAACTCACCCCGCGCCCGAAGTTATACGCAAAACCTTGCCCCGTCCCCCGGATCCGCGTCGGATAGAGTTCGGCCAACATACTGCCGAACAGCGAGAAGAAACCCGTCCCGAAAAAGCCAATAAAGGGCCCCAGTAACAGCAGCACCGTGGGTGCCGATTCACCCGCCCATTGTGGTGCTGTCCCGTACAAAAACGACAGTAACCCCGCCATCAGCACATAACCCGCGAACGACGGACGCCGCCCAAACCGATCGCTCATCCACCCGAACGTCAGGTACCCGGCAAACGCGCCCGCCTGCATCGCAATCACCCACGTACTGGACTTCACCAGCCCCAACCCCGCTCCGCCCTGCGCCACCGGCGAGGCCAGAAAATTCGGTAGCCAGGTATTCAAACCCCAATACCCGAAAAGCACCGACGTCGCCAGCACCGTCGCCACAATCGTCCGCCGCGCCATCTCCGGCTCGCGAAACAGATCCAGCAGCGAGCCCTGCTTCCCGGCCTTCTGGTCCAGGTAGATCTTCGGCTCCGTTACTCCCATCCGTACGAAAATCGTTAGCAACGCTGGCAGCGTGCCAATCAGAAACAGCGGGCGCCATCCGTACTCCGGTAGCACCAGCGAAGACAGCAACGCCGCAATCATATAGCCAATTGCCCAGCCCGATTGCATCAGCGCAATGGCCTTTCCCCGATGCTGCGCTGGCCAGCTCTCCGCCACCAGCGTCGCCCCTGCGCTCCACTCGCCGCCCAGTCCCAGGCCCACCAGCGCACGCCAGAAAATCAGGCTCGCCAACCCGGTCGAAAACGCCGTCCCGCCCGACGCCAGCGAGTACGCCAGAATTGTCAGAATCAAAGTCTGCCGCCGTCCGATGCGGTCACACAACATCCCGGCCACAATCCCGCCAAAAGACGAAGCAATCAGTGTTGCGGAACTCACCAGTCCCGCCTCCCGATTCGAAAGGGAGAACTCCGTTTGAATGGCCCGCATGGCGAAGACGTAGAGAAGAACGTCCATCGCATCCAGCATGTAACCGATCATCGCGGCCCAAAGGGCCCGCCAGCGGGGTTCTTTCCAGTAGATTGACAAAGTTGTGGGCCAGAATACCATGGCCGCTGTAAATACCAAGGTCACTGTAACGTCTTGAGTCTTTTGAACGCCTCATCCTGTGGATTTCTCCGTTCACCGGCGGGGCAAATCATATTAAGCTATATAGATCAGATTCTTGAGCCTGAGGCGGTTTTCCTAATGTCGGCACTACTCAATCCACTTCCGCAACCCACTCCACACGCTCCCCTGCCGAAGATCGCACCTCCTGAGCCCAAAAAGCCTTCCCGCGGCTGGATGATTGCCCTCGTCATCGTCGCGATCGCCGGCGTTCTCGGCTGGCGCTGGATGGAGGCTCGCAAGGCTGAAGAGCAAGCCGCCGCCCAACCTGTCTTCAAAACGGCCAAAGTCGTCTCGGCGCCCTTCGAGATGCGCATGCGCGTCTCCGGCCAAACCTCCGCCCGCAACTACGCCAACGTTACCGTCCCCCGCATGACCGGCCCGGAAGCCAACCGCCCCTTGATGCTCACCACCCTCGCTCCCGCTGGAGTATTGGTTAAACCCGGCACCCGCGTGGCGGACATCGACGCACAACCGATGATTGACCACATTGACGACGTCCACTCCACCGTTCTGCAAGCCGAGAGCGACGTCATCAAGCGCCGTGCCGAGCAGGCCATCGAAACGGAAAACCTCCAGCAGTCTCTTCGCGTCGCCAAGTCCACCCTCGACAAAGCCAAGCTCGAAGCCACCTCCGGCGAAGTCCGCACCTCGATTGACCAGGAGCTATTGAAGCTCGCCGTCGACGAAGCTCAGGCCGCCTACGACGAGCTCCGCACCGACCTGGTCTTCAAGGAAACCTCTCAAAAAGCCGAGCTGTCGGTCCTGCAATACACCCTCGAGCGCCATGTCCGCCATCGTGACCGTCACAAGCGCGATGCGGCTCGCTTCAAGATCGATACGCCCATCGCCGGCTTGGTCGTCATGCAGTCCGTTTATATGGGCGGTGAGCCCCGCCAGATTCAGGAAGGCGATCAGGTGTACTCCGGTCAAAGCATCCTCAAAGTCGTTGCGCCCAACAGCATGCAGGTGGAAGGCAACATCAGCCAAGCCGATAGCCAGAATTTCCGGGTTGGTCAGCCCGCTATCATCCACTTGGACGCCTTCCCCGGCGTCAAGCTCCAGGGCCGCATTTACTCCATCGGCGCCATTGCCGCGGCCGGCTTCCGTCAAACGAACTTCATTCGCAACGTCCCCGTGCGCATTGAAGTCATTGGTACCGATCCCCGCCTGATCCCGGATCTCTCGGCCTCCGCCGATGTCCTCCTGGAGTCGCAACCTGAAGCGATCCAAATTCCACGTGCCGCCATCGTCGCGGAAAATGGTAAGAGCTTCGTTTATGTCCGTAAGGGGAGCCAATTTGAAAAGCGCGCCGTCGAACTCGGCCCTCGCAACTACACCCAGCAGGTGGTGAAGTCGGGCGTTTCTACCGGCGAGGAAGTCGCCCTCAACTACACCGTTCCGGTCGTCGCCAAGGCCTCCGCACAGTAGTCGCGCATCTGCCGTACTCCTTCAAAAGAACCCCATCCGCCACCGGATGGGGTTCTTTTTTGCCCACCCCTCAAACCCGTTCACGTTGTTTTTCCAGCAGCGTTCTTCCTTAAAATCAGCCACTTAACGTCTTGGTCCGCCCAGGATTCTTCTTCCCACCGGCTAACGTATTGGTCAGGAAAGGGATTCCTGTGCCCGAACGCATCAACAAACTGCAACCCAACCGAACGCTCCACCTCCGAGGTTTCGATAGCCTAGGGGCCGCCGCCGCCCTGCACTCCGCCACCGCCGACAGCTTCGAGGTCAGCGGCGTCTTCCGCGATCCGGCCGACTTCGCCGTCCTCCTCCTCCATGACATGGACAACTTCTACGAACATCCCCGGCTTAAGCACCTGCCGGACTCGGACTTCGACGGCCTCACCCTCACCTTCGATGTCCGCTACGAAGGCCTCATGCCCCTCGATTCCCCCAAGTTCCCCACCATCGATTGGCCCTACCTCGACGTCAGCCGCGATGACGCTACCAGTTCCACCGCCCAAATCCGGCTCTCCGATCCCGCTCGCTGTACCCAGATCGGCGGCACGCAAACCGCCGCCTCCGGCACCTTCACCATCGTCAACGACGGCCTCAAGCAGTTCGACCGGCTCGTTCTCTGGTACCTGAACTTCAACTTCGACTACCTCGTCGAGCAACCCGTCGATTGCGTCTATGCCTTCACCGGCGCCGGAGCCGGCACGCTTCACCGCGTCACCGTAGCCGGCGTCGACTACACCCACACCGAAACCCTCACCGACACCAACACCAGCATCGCCCTGGCGCTCATCGCCGCTCTCGCCACTTGCCCCGAAGTCACCGCCATCCAGGACCCCGGGGCCGCCAACCAGATCATCCTTCGCGCCGCGCTCGACGACAACGCACCGGTCACCGTCGCCTCATCTTCCAGCGCCACCACCTATGCGCTCTATGGCATTGGCGCGGGCACCGTTGCCGCGGCACTTGCTGCCAAAATCAACGCCCTGGACTGGGTCGGTATTGGCGTCCTCATGCCCCTCTCCGCCTCCGCCTCCGGAGCCACCCTCACCATCACCTCTCAGAACACCGGCCTCGACGGCAACATGCTCACCCTCTACGCCGTCCCTAAGAACAGCCGCCTCACCACCTCGGCCCCGGAACTCGCCCTCTCCGGCGGCGTCTCCGACGCCGTCTGGCGCGTCACCCTCGATTTCGCCGCTCTCGGCATTCCAAAGATCCGCCAAATGTGGTTTACCTTCGCCCCCGCGCTGGCGAACGGTGATCGGCTGAGTTCCACTGAGTGGCGCGCCATCTATTCCAACTGGACGCTCTCCGGCCCGGACGCCAAGCAGCAGTTGCTCGTCGCCGGCCTCGACAGCGTCCGCGTCGAACACAACGACGTCTGGTGCGCCTACACCGGTACCTGGGCCGATGAGTTGGGCTTCTTCTCCAACGGCTACGCCCGCCGCGCTAACGCGATTGGCGCGACCGTCACCGTCCGGTATGCCTGTGCCGCCA